>JBFWIY010000124.1:0-7070 GCA_050255855.1 Desulfovibrionaceae bacterium | reverse complement strand
GCCCTGGCCCGCGCCCTTGATCGTGGCGTTGAGGGCCAGGGACTTGTACTGCACCACGGTCTTCTTGCCGTCCTTGCCGGCCACGCGCAGGGTCCCGGGGCGCAGGCGGTAGGCGGCCTTGAGGCTGGCCAGCCGGAGCACGTCGTCGATGATGCGCTGTTTGGCGAAGGGGGTGCGCGGCAGGCTCACGCCGATGTCCGCGTCGCCCTTGCCGGTGAGCTCCCAGTCCTTGCCCGAGCCGAAGGGCAGCCCGGCGGCGTCCGCCCCGGTGAAACGCAGCTGACCGGACAGGGCCAGGGGATAGACCGCGCCGTCGCGCTCCACCGTGGCCTCCAGCCGGGCGGTGACGCCGCCCCCCGCGGCCTTGGCCTGGGGCATGTCCAGGCGGACCACGCCGTCGCCGCTGTCCAGGCGCAGGTCCGCGCCCTCCACCGGGGCCCCGCCCACGGTCATGCGGCCCACCCGCAGGCGGCCGGAGAGCACGGCGTCCAGGGGCAGGTCCGGGAAGAAATCCGCCAGGTAGAAGTCTTCCGGCGTGGTGAACAGCTTGTAATAGCGGTCGAAATCGATGTGGTCCAGGGTCAGGTCCCAGCTCACGGACGGCTTGTCCCCGGGCACCCAGGCGATGCGCCCGGCCGCCTGGCTGTCGTCCATGCCCGCGTGCAGGTTGGTGAGCTCCACGCGGTCCAGGGTGGCCTTGACGTCGGCCGAGAGGCGGCCGGGACCGAAGATGCCGGGGTCCGCATCCGGGATGAGGCCCTTGTGGAAGCCGTTGAACGCCTCGCGCACGGCGAAGCGCTCCAGGGCCAGGCTGCCCTGCACCTGGGGCCGGCCGTAGAGGTCTTCGGCCTCCAGGGCCCCGGCCAGGGTGAGCCCGGCCCAGGTGGCGTGCAGGTTGTCCAGCCGGGCGGTGGCGGCCGCGCTGTCCAGGGAGAGCCGTCCCGCCGCCTGCAGGGGCACGTCGGGATGCCCGGGCAGGCCGGAGAGCTCCAGGTCCAGCACCGCGCCGTCCAGGCGCGCGCTGTTCTTGGCGAGGTCGGCCTGCACGTCGCCGATGAGCCGCACCGTGGCCCCCAGGGCGGGGTGGCGCAGGTCCACGTGCCCGGCCAGGTCCACGGACAGCGGGCGGCCGGGCTCGAAGGCCCCGGTGTGCAGGTCCACGTTGCTGACGATGAGGGACTGGCCGCTGCGCTCGTCCGCGTAGTGGAACTCCGAGTCCTCCATTTGCAGACCGCGGACCACGAAGTTGCGGGCGCGCAGGCGGCGGATGTCCGAGACCCGGCCGTCCGCGCCGCCCACCCCGGAGACCCCGGCCATCTCCAGCAGGCCCTCCCAGCCGGTGCGGCCGGCGGCGTCGAAGTGCACGTTCACTTCGAGCTGGCGGAAGACCAGGGTGTTCAGGTCCAGGTGGTGGTCCAGGAGGGAGGGCACGTCCACGGCGGCGGAGACCTGCGTGGCCGCGGCCAGGGCCTCGCCCCCGTTCTCGTGCCGGAGCACCACGCCCACGGCCTCCACCCCGAGCCAGGGGTAGACCGTGACGCCCAGGTCCTCGTGGATCTCCAGCACGTAACCCGTGCCCCGGTAGAACAGGTTCTCCACCCGGTGCTTGAAGTCCGCGGTGCCCAGGTACCAGTCCAGGGCCCACAGCCCGGCCCCGGCCAGCAGCGCGAGGATGCCCGCCGACCAGGCCAGGATCTTGAACAGCCGTCGGATCATGCCCTACCGCCCCGGGGGATGCGCCGCATCGGGCGCAACATGCGCCCGCGTTCGAGAAAAATGGCGAATTCCGCGCCGGTATTGTCGTCCATCTCCCAATACATACCCATAATGCCTGACAAGCGCAAACGGCACGTGCATTGCTTCCCCGCGGGGGGGGCCCGGCACCGGGCCGCCCCGCACACCTACCCGGGAGGCATCATGGAAAAAATTCTCATCATCGGCTGCCGGAACACCATGAACGAGATCTGCGTGGGCTGCTCGCGCTGTCTGGTGGCCTTCAACCGCCGCGTCGGCCGCTTCGCGGACTACGGTCCCGACGCCCAGATCATCGGCCTGCTCTCCTGCGGCGGGTGCCCGGGCCAGGGCATCATCATGCGCATGATCCAGATGAACCTCTGGAACAAGCCCCTGGACGAGCGGCCCACCCACATCCACATCGGCCCCTGCCTGGCGGACCACTGCCCGCACGCCGAGGATATCATCACGAAAATTCAGGTGAAGTCCGGGCTGCCGGTGGTGGAAGGCACCCACCCCTTCATGCCCGAAAAGATCTTCGGCTAGGCCCGGCCGGTCCGGCCCGGACCGGCGGCCGTGTCCTCGGGCGTGAGGCCCACGATGCTGATGCCCGCGGCGTCGGCGGCCTTGACGGCGGCCTCGCGGTCGAAGAGCAGACTCTTGCCCGCCTCCAGCCCCAGGCAGGTGGCCTTGCCCGCGGCCAGGGCGCGGATGGTGTCCGCCCCGGCGCTGGGCAGGTCGGCGCGCTCCTCCTGGCAGGGCTTGAAGACCTTGACCACCACGCACTCGGCCCCGCCGAAGCGGCAGCCGCGCGCAATGGTCTCGTCCGTGCCCTCCAGGGCCTCCACCGCGGCCACGATGCCCTCGCGCACCACCACGCACTGGCCGATGTCCAGCCGGCCCAGCTCCTTGGCCATGGCGAAGGCGAAGCGCAGGTCCTCCCACTCGCGTTCGGTGGGCTGGCGGCGGGTGAGCAGCCCGGCCGGGGTGAGCAGCCCGGGGACCAGCTCGTGGGGCGGGCGCACGTGCATGCCCTCGGACTCGAACTCTGCGGCCAGGGCTCCCAAGATGGTGGCGTCGCCCTTGTCCTTGCGCTTGAACACCAGCTTGATGGCGCGCATGTCCAGGTGGCGCACGTCCATGATCCGGGGCTTGTCGATGCTCCCGGCCATGACCACTTCCTGCACGCCGTGCTGCTTGAAGTACTGGATGAGCTGGTTCAGCTTGCCCAGCTTGAGCTCGCGGAACTCGTCGGCGTAGGCGGCCACGTCCATGTTGGAATGGCCGGTGAAGGCCGCGGCCACCACGGTGTGGCCCGCCTCGCGCGCGCCCTTGGCCACCAGCACGGGGAACTGGCGTCCCCCGGCGATGAGTCCGATGACCACGGGCGGCTCCTGCGGGATCCGGCGGCTAGGCCTCGGCGCAGCCGTTGCCGTTGCCGTTCTTGTGGTAGTCCGGGGCCACGCCGCGCTGGCTGGCGCGGATGAAGTCCGTGAGCACGGTCACTTCGGGCACGCCGGAAATCTCCTCGGCCACCCGGTTCAGCGACTCCTCGCGGGAGAGCCCGGAACGGAAGATGATCTTGTAGGCCTTGCGCAGGCCCTGGATGGCTTCCTTGGTGAACCCGCGGCGGCGCAGGCCGATGACGTTGGGCCCGAAGAGCTTGCCGCGCACGCCGTGGGCCAGCATGTAGGGCGGGATGTCCAGGTTGTACCCGCTGGCCCCGCCCAGGAAGGCGTAGTCGCCGATGCGCAGGAACTGCTCCACCGCGGCCATGCCGCTGACCACCACGTAGTTGCCGATCTCCACGTGCCCGGCCAGGTTCACGGCGTTGGCCAGGATGTTGTGGTTGCCGATGGTGCAGTCGTGGGCCACGTGGGAATAGGCCATGAACAGGTTGTCCGAGCCCACGCGGGTCTCGGAATGGCCCTGGACCGTGCCGCGGTGCAGGGTCACGAACTCGCGGATCTCGTTGCGGTCGCCGACCACCAGGGTGGTGGGCTCGCCCTTGTAGCCCAGGTGCTGGGGCGTGTCGCCCAGGCAGGCGTGGGAATGGACCACGTTGGCCTGGCCCAGGGTGGCGGAGGAACAGATGTGGACGTAGGCGTGCAGGACGCAGCCGTCACCGAGACGGGCGCCCGCATCCACCAGGCAGAAGGGACCGACCTGGACGTCCGCCCCCAGCTCGGCGCTGGAGTCGACGATGGCGGTCGGATGAATGGACGTAGGCACTTAGAAGCTCCCCTTGGGAACAAGGTTGGCGGTGAAGGTTCCTTCCGCGGCGATCTCGCCGTCCACTTCGGCCCGGCCGTTCATCTTCCACAGGGAGAGCTTGTGCTTGAAGTCCGTGATGTGGAGGGTCAGCCTGTCGCCGGGAACCACCGGACGGCGGAAGCGGACCTTGTCCATGCCGGAAAAGACGAAAATGCCGCCCGTGATGTCCAGGCCGGGTTCGAGCAGGACGTAGATCCCGCCCGCCTGGGCCAGGGCCTCCAGGATGAGCACCCCGGGCATGATGGGCATGCCCGGAAAGTGCCCCTGGAAAAAGGGCTCGTTGACGGTGATGTTCTTGTAGGCCCGGATGTGCGAGCCGGGGGCGTACTCCACCACCCGGTCCACCAGCAGGAACGGGTAGCGGTGGGGCAGCAGCTCCATGATGCGGCGGATGCCGATGCTGTTGGCCTGGTCGGTCATGTCCTCACTCCTCGCCGCGGTCCGGGGCCAGCCGGGCCAGGGCCTTCTCCAGCCGCCGGATGCGCCCGAAGAGTTCGGGCAGCTGCGGCAGGCGCGCCTGCACCTTGAGGTAGCTGCGGTAGTCCATGGCGAAGGTGCCGCTCACCTGGCTGCCCGGCGGCAGGGATTGCTGCACGCCGGACTGGCCGCCGATCATGCAGCCGTCGCCCACTTCGATGTTGTCGTTGGTGCCGGACTGGCCGCCCATGATGACGTGGTCGCCCAGCTTGGTGCTGCCGCCGATGCCGGTCTGGGCCGCCAGGAAGCAGCCCTTGCCGAGGCGGCAGTTGTGGCCGATCTGCACCATGTTGTCGAGCTTGGTGCCGTCCCCCACCGAGGTGACGTCCAGCACGGCGCGGTCCACGGCGGCGTTGGCCCCGATCTCCACGTCGTCGCCGATGCGCACCCGGCCGATCTGGGGGATCTTCATGCTCATGCCGCCGTCGTGGGCGTAGCCGAACCCGTCCGCCCCGAGCACGCTGCCGGCGTGCAGGATCACGCCGCGGCCCAGGGTGGTGTCGGCCATGAGCACGGCGTTGGGGTAGAGGGTGCAGCCCTCCCCCACGGTGCAGCGCTCGCCCACGTAGCAGCCGGGAAACACGGCGGCCGAGGCCCCGATGCGGGCCTCGGCGCCGATGAAGGCGAAGGGATAGACCGTGGCCGTGGGGTCCACCTGGGCGGTCTCGTGGACAAAGGCCAGGGGGCTCACCCCGGTCATGCAGCCCTGGGGCCGCGCGAACAGGTGCACCACCCGCGCCAGGTCCATGTAGACGTTGCGGCTCACCAGCACCGTCGGGTGCAGCGCCGCGTGCTGGGCGTCGACGATGACCGCCCCGGCCCGGGTGGTCTTCACCGCGCCGACGTACTTGGGATTGGCCAGGAAGGTGATGTCCCCCGGGCCGGCCTTGTCCAAGGTGTTGACGCCGGTGATCTCGACGTCGGCCCCGGAATGGGTCAGGCCCAGCCGGGTCGCGATCTCGGAAAGCCGCATGCTCGGCCCCGGCCTACTTGGAGCCCTGGGCCTTCCAGGCCGTGTTCACCGCTTCGATGACGGCCGGGGTGATGTCCAGGGCCTTCTCGTTGAGGAACAGGATGCCGGACATGCGCCGTTCGAGCACCAGGTCGAAGTTGTTGTTGGCGGCGTAGTCCTTGGCCACCTTCTCCATGAGGTCCTGCACGGGCTTGGTGATCTTGGCCTCTTCGGCCTTGGCGAAGCGGGAGAACTCCATCTTCATGTCCTCAAGGTCGCGGGCCTTGCGCTTAAGCTCCAGCTTCTTGGCGTTCTGCACATCCAGGGAGAAGGCGGAGCTCTGCTTGACGTAGTCTTCCTTCAGACGGTTGAGCTCCTCTTCGAGCCGCTTGATCTCCGTGACCTTGGGATCCAGCTTCTCCTTCATCTGCTGCTGCACGTACTTGCCCGGGTCGGACTGCAGGGAATACGCTTCCATGTTGAGCACGCCGACCTTCAGGTCCTGGGCCATGGCCGGGACGTAAAGCAGGGCGACCAACAGGACGGCAAACAGCACCTTTTTCATACTCTATCTCCTTGATGCACTGGGATTTCTTGTTTCAGCAAACACGATTGCGTCCCCTCGGCGACAAAGGCCGAGGTCGGAACATAGGCGCAAACCCCGCAAAGGACAAGGGGCTCCCCCGGGGCTAGAAAAGCTGCCCCATGGAGAACTCGATCTTGTGCCGCTTGCTGCCTTCCAGCTTGTCCAGACCGAAGCCGTACTCCACCCGGATGGGGCCGAAGGGCGACATCCAGCGGATGCCGGTGCCCACGCTCTTGTACAGGCCCAGGGTCGGGGAATCGAAGTCCTCGGGCACGTCCTGACTGGAGAAGAACGCCTCGCCCTCGTCCCACGCGTTGCCCGCGTCGAAGAAGATCACGTTCACCAGGCCCATGTTCTTGCTGATGGGCGTCAGGAGCTCGAAGTTGGAGTAGAACATCTTGTTGCCGCCCGTGGGGTCGTCGGAAGCGTCGTCGCGCGGGGAGATGTAGTAGTTGGAGTAGCCCCGCACGCTGTTGATGCCGCCCAGGTAGAACCGCTGCCCCAGGGGGATGTCCTTGCCGTCGAAGTTCTCGTGCACGAAGCCGGCGGAACCGCGCACGTGGAAGACCACGTCCCAGAAGACCTTGTGGTACCAGTCCGCCAGGCCCACGTAGCGGACGAAGGAGTCGTCGCCCAGGAGCACGCCGCCGCCGTAGGACACGGTGAGCTGCTCGGAGTCGCCGCGCACGGGCATCATGCCTTCCTTCTTCACCGTGTCGCGGATCAGGTCGAGGCTCACGTAGCTGGAGATGCGGTCGCCCTCCTCGTCCTTGATGGCCTGGGCCGCGTCCTCGGCCACGTCGTAGATGGTGTAGTGGGAGAGGTAGTAGGAGATGCGGTAGACGCTGTGCTCGCCCATGGGGTGGCCGGCGCGGATGTTGCCGCCGAAGGTGTCGCGGCTGTAGTCCGTGATCTCTTCCTTGGTGTTGCTCGCGCCCATGCCCAGAGCCCACTCGGAGTCGTTGACCCGGGGGTTGACGAAGTCCACGCCGAAGCTGGTGGTGTCCTCGCCGAAGATGCCGTTGAAGCTCAGGGTGTAGCCCTTGC
>JBFWIY010000123.1:4238-7090 GCA_050255855.1 Desulfovibrionaceae bacterium | reverse complement strand
CGGACTCGCTAGTCCTCGGACTCGCGCACGTGGCGGATGGCCTCGGCGTAGGCCTTGAACACGTTCTCGCGGTTGATGAGCCCGATGATCTCGTTGTCGTCGTCGGCCTTGACCACGGGGATCTGGCCGTAGCCCGTGTCCACGAACTTGAGCAGCGCGGTGTACAGGTCGTAGTCCGGCCGCAGGAAGGCCTTCTTGGTGGCCACGTCGCGCACCACCAGGAGCTGGAACAGGTCCTGCTCGAAGAGCACGTTGCGCACGGCGTGGATGGACAGGATGGAGGTGAACTCGCCGCGCTCGTTCTTCACCGGGAAGTAGAGCTCGTTGGTGTTGGCGATGATGTCCGTGAGGGCCTCCAGGGTGGTGCCCTCCTCCAGGGTGGTGACGCGGCCGGGCTTGTAGTAGTCCTGGACCTTGAGGTCCTCCAGCAGGTTGATGGTGGCGTCCACCACGTGGGCCGGGGAGTCGAACTTGCTGTCCACCTGGTGTTCGTAGAGGTGGACCTTGCGCGCCAGCACCAGGCACAGGGCCGAGGCCAGCATCAGCGGGGGCAGCAGGCCGTAGCCCTTGGTCAGCTCCGTGACCATGACCAGCGGGCCGATGGGGGCCTTGGCCACGCCCGCGAAGAAGGCGGCCATGCCCACCAGCACGTAGGCCCCGGGCTCGCGCGCGATGTCCGGGTAGTAGTAGTGGGCCACCTTGCCCACTAGGCCGCCCGAGATGCCGCCCACGAACAGGGCCGGGGCGAACATGCCGCCGCTCATGCCGCCGCCGATGGTCACGCTGGTGGCCAGGGTCTTGCCCAGCAGCAGGGCGAACATGGTGCCCAGGGCCATGTTGCCCAGGATGGCCTGCTCCACCCAGCCGTAGCCGCCGGTCAGCGTGGCCGGGTAGAACATGCCGATGAGCCCCATGCACAGCCCGCCCACGCCCGTGGCCCACATGATGCCCACCTTCTCCTGCACCCGGGCGAACACGGAGTATTTGATGAAGTAGAAGCTGCGCATGTAGAACCAGCCCGCGGCCGAGCAGACCACGGCCAGGGCGGCGTAGAACAGCAGCTCCCGGGCGTCGTGGAACACGAAGCGCGGGATGCCGAAGATGGGGTCCGAGCCGTAGAACAGGGTGAAGAGCGAGTAGGCCATGACCGAGGAGAGCACCGCGGGGAGCAGGGCCTCGGCCTCGAAGTCCTCGCGGTAGATGACCTCCACGGCGGTGAGGGCCCCGCCGAGCGGGGCGCGGAAGATGGCCCCCAGGCCGCCCGCCGCCCCGGCCAGCAGCAGGATGCGCCGCTCCTTGGCCGAGAGCCCGAAGCGCCGGGCCATGAGCGAGCCGATGCCCGCGCCCACCAGGGAGATGGGCCCCTCGCGCCCGGCGCTGCCGCCGCTGGCGATGGTCATGACCGAGGTGATGCCCTTGATGAGAAAGGTCTTGGAGCGGATGACCCCGCCTTGCCGGTGGAAGGCCTTGATCATGGAGTCCGTGCCGTCGGTGCCGCTGTGGATGGACTCCGGGATGAAGCGCTGCACCAGCCAGCCGGTGAGCAGGGCCACGGCCGTGGTGGCCACGGGGATCACCCAGAGGCGCACGGTCCCGGCGGCGGACTGGAACTCCCGTTCGCCCGCCGGGGCGGGCAACTCCAGCCCGGCCCAGACGTTGAGGATCCAGTGCTTGCCCAGCTCCACCAGACCGTAGAAGGCCGCGGCGGCCAGGCCCGAGGCCACGCCCACGGCCAGCCCCAGGATGAGCCAGCGGAAGGAGCTGATGTGCCGGTAGGAGCTGAGGAATTCCCGCCACGGGTTGAGCAGGAATTTCAGCGGGCTCACGCGTCCTCCTCGGCGTCGGCCCGGCCGGACAGGGCGGGACTGGCCTCGGGCAGGGCCAGGATGCGCCGGGCCAGCTCCACGTCCACGCCGATGCGGGCCTTGAGCTCGGCCGCGCCGGAGAACTTGCGCTCGTCGCGGATGCGCTGGACGAAATGGATGCGGATGCGGCGGCCGTAGAGGTCGCCGTCATAGTCCATGATGTGGGCCTCCACGCTCAGGGTGGCGTTGCCGAAGGTGGGGTTGTGCCCCACGTTGGCCACGGCCGGGACGTACTGGTCGCCCATCTGGACCCACACGGCGTAGACCCCGGGCTTGGGGGTGAGCTCGTCGGCCAGGGCCAGGTTGGCGGTGGGGAAGCCCAGCAGCTTGCCGCCGCGCGCCTGGCCGTGCACCACGTCGCCCCGCACCTGGTAGAAGCGGCCCAGCAGGGGCCGCGCCTCCCAGACCTGCCCGGCGCTGATGAGGTCGCGGATGCGCGTGGAGCTGACCACGGCCCCGCCCATGGTCACCGGGTCCAGGCGCTGGACGTTGAAGCCCATGTCCCGGCCCAGGGCGTTCAGGGTGTGGTAGTCGCCGCTGCGGCCCTTGCCCAGGTGGTAGTCGTAGCCGATGACCAGCTCGCGCACGTTGAGGCCCTCCACCAGGTAGCGGCGCACGAACTGCTCCGGGGTCAACGCGGCCATGGCCCGGTCGAAGGGCAGCAGCAGCGTGACCTCGGGCCCGAGCTCGGCGATGAGCTCCAGCTTCTGCTCCGTGAGGGTGATGAAGGGCGGGGTGTTGGGCCCGAGCAGCACGCGCAGGGGGTGGGGGTCGAAGCTGACCACCACGCTGGTGAGCCGCTGCTGGCGGGCCTTGGCGCAGGTGAGCGCGATGAGCTTCTGGTGGCCGCGGTGCACGCCGTCGAAGTTGCCGATGGTGACGGCGGAGCCGTGGATGACCCCTTCGAGTTCCTGTATGGTGGTGGCGACGATCATGGTGCGAGGGGGGTATTGCTACCGCAAAAGGAGCCGGGGGGCAAGGGACGGG
>JBFWIY010000123.1:0-4138 GCA_050255855.1 Desulfovibrionaceae bacterium | reverse complement strand
GTCGAAGTTGCCGATGGTGACGGCGGAGCCGTGGATGACCCCTTCGAGTTCCTGTATGGTGGTGGCGACGATCATGGTGCGAGGGGGGTATTGCTACCGCAAAAGGAGCCGGGGGGCAAGGGACGGGACGGGCTCACTGGCCGCCGCCGGGACCCTCGCCGGAATCGCCCTCGGGGCCGCCCCCGCCGCCTCCGCCCATCTGCTGCTCCAGCTCCTGGAGCTGCTGCTTCTGGTCCGGGGTCTGGGCCAGGCCCCGGGCCTTGTCCAGGTGGAAGCGCGCCTGCCGGCGGTCCATGTCGTAGAGGGCGGCGTAGGCCAGGTGCACGTGGGCGCCGAACACGTCGCCGGTCTCGCCCAGCAGGCGGCCCAGGTGGTAGTGGACCTCGGGCTCGCGCGGCAGGGCCCGGAGCACCTGGCGCATGGTCTCGATGGCCGGGCCGTACTCCTTCATCTCCGCCAGGAGCCGGGCGTTGTAGAAGAGCACGAGCTGGTCGTCCGGGGCCAGGAACATGGCCTTTTGGAGCAGGGGCTGGGCCTTTTTCAGGTCGCCCTGCTTGAACCAGAAGCGTCCGGCCTCGCGCAGGATCAGGGGGTCCGAGCCGCCGCAGGCCAGGGCGTTCTGGAAGCTCTGTTCGGCCAGGGCGGTCTTGTGGGCCCGGTCCGCGGCCATGGCCACGGCCATGGTGTCCAGGCAGGTGCGCTTGTCCGGGGCCATGTCGTCGTAGCGGGCGATGCACAGGGTGGGGTCGCCGATGCGGCCCCAGAGCAGGGCCTTGACCCGCAGGAAGCGCGAGTTGTCGGTCCTGCGCTGGAGGTATTCCGGCGGCATGCGCTTGACGCGCTCCTGGAGGTAGACGATGCGGTCGCTCACCGCGGGGTGGGTGGAGAGGTAGGAGGGGATCTGGGAGTCCCCGCTGCTCCACTTGTTGCGCATCATGACCTCGAAGCTGTCGGGCAGGCCCTCGGGGTTGTAGCCCGCGGCGGTCAGGTAGTTCATGCCCACGTGGTCGGCCTCGCGCTCGTTCTCCTGGCTGTACAGGAGCATCTTGGCGGTGGCGGCGGCCTGGGAGCCCACCATGACGGCCTTGCTGGCGTTCTGCATGTTCTCGCCGTGGCCGGCCACGCCGAGCAGGGCCCCGGCGATGGTGCCCAGGAAGGCCCCGGCCGAGGCGATCTGGGCCTGCTGGAGCCGCTTGGCCACGTGGTGCTCGGTGACGTGGCCGAGTTCGTGGCTGATGACCCCGGCCACCTCGTCCTCGTCGTCCATGGCCATGAGCAGGCCGGAGAAGACGTAGATGTAGCCGCCGGGGATGGCGAAGGCGTTGACGCCGGAGTTGTTGATGACGGCCGGGCGGATGGGGAAGGGCTGCGGGGGCAGCACGGCCTCGATGCGCTTCACCAGGTCGGCCACGTAGCCGGTGACCAGGGGGTCCTCGATCATGGGCAGCTGGGAGCGGAGCTGCTGGTCGAACTGTTTGCCCAGCTCCATCTCCTCGGGCACGGAGATGCGGTCGAACAGGGCCGGGGCCGGGACGGGCCCGGCCAGGCCTACGGCCAGGCACAGTGCCAGGGCCAACGCGACGCGAAGCGGACGGAGGGTCATGGCGGCTCCCATTCCGGGCGGCGGACCGCGCCGGAGGTTTCGGCCAGCAGGATAGCAGAGAAGCCCGCGGCGGGGAAGCGCGGGGCCGCGGGGCGCGCCCCGGGCCCGGCCGACGCGGCTAGCGGTTCATCATGTCCAGGAATTCCCGGTTGCTCTTGGAGCCCTTCATGCGGTCCAGCAGGAACTCCATGGCGTCGATGCTGCTCATGGGGGCCAGGAGCTTGCGCAGGATCCAGACCCGGTTGAGGACCTCCTCGGGCAGGAGCAGCTCCTCCTTGCGGGTGCCGGAGCGGTTCAGGTCGATGGCCGGGAACACGCGCTTCTCCGCCAGGTGGCGGTCCAGGTAGATCTCCATGTTGCCGGTGCCCTTGAACTCCTCGAAGATGACCTCGTCCATGCGTGAGCCGGTGTCGATGAGGGCGGTGGCGATGATGGTCAGGCTGCCGCCCTCCTCGATGTTGCGGGCCGCGCCGAAGAAGCGCTTGGGCCGCTGCATGGCGTTGGCGTCCAGGCCGCCGGAGAGCACCCGGCCGGAGCTCGGGGTCACGGCGTTGTAGGCGCGGCCCAGGCGGGTGATGGAGTCCAGCAGGATGACCACGTCGCGCTTGCGCTCCACCAGGCGCTTGGCCTTCTCCAGCACCATCTCCGTGACCTGGACGTGGCGGGTGGGCGGCTCGTCGAAGGTGGAGGAGACCACCTCGGCCTTGACCGTGCGCTCCATGTCCGTGACCTCCTCGGGCCGCTCGTCGATGAGCAGGACGATGAGGTAGACGTCCGGGTGGTTGGCGTTGATGGAGTTGGCGATGTTCTGGAGCATCATGGTCTTGCCGGTGCGGGGCGGGGCCACGATGATGCCGCGCTGGCCCATGCCGATGGGGCAGAGCAGGTCGATGACGCGGGAGGTGAAGTTCTTGTCCCCGTTCTCCATGCGCAGCTGGCGCTCGGGATACAGCGGGGTGAGGTTGTCGAAGAG
Organism: Desulfovibrionaceae bacterium; assembly: GCA_050255855.1. GTDB lineage: Bacteria > Desulfobacterota > Desulfovibrionia > Desulfovibrionales > Desulfovibrionaceae. Next base: position 1,562 of record JBFWIY010000123.1, on the reverse strand, counting down.
CACCAGGTGCTTGGTGTTCTCCGGCGGCTCCAGGCCGATGGAGCTGACGCGCAGCAGGGCGAAGTAGCGCTCGCCCTCCTTGGGGGGCCGGATGGTGCCGGAGATGATGTCGCCCTTGCGCAGGCCGAAGCGGCGGATCTGGGAGGGGGAGATGTAGATGTCGTCCGGGCCGGGCATGTAGGAATACATGGGGGAGCGCAGGAAGCCGAAGCCGTCGGGCAGGACCTCCAGCACGCCTTCGGCGTGGATCTGGCCGTTCTGGGAGGCGCACTGCTGGAGGATGTCGAAGATGAGCTCCTGCTTGCGCATGCCCGAGGGGTTTTCGACCCCGAAGCTGGTGGCCAGCTCCATGAGGTCGGGCATGCTCTTCTGTTTGAGCTCGACGAGGCTGATGTTGTTGGCGTCTTGGGCGGTGTTGTCTTCGGTTTTCTTGCTTTTTGCCTTGGCCATGACGGTGCTCTGATGCCTGGGGTTGAGGTGATGGGATGCGGGAGTCGGATCGATGTGGGGGGCGGCGCCGGGGCGGGCGCGGCCGGAAGGTACGGATATGCCCGAGGGGCTGGAATGTCGGTCCAAACTCCCCGCGGTGGAGCCACCGCGTGCGTCACACGGACGTCGTTATTGACTTATGCCTATCGCGGGCGGGGCGCCCAGGGGACGCCGGGGCTCGCAAACGGTCGGATGGTGCGGATTCGAATCAAGCGGCGCCAGGGGCGCCAAGGGTACGCTAACGGCGATCGACGCCAAGGATGTATCCGAAAGGTCGGGGCATGACAAGTCGTTTTTGCCCGATTTCGGGGCGGGGGGCCGGGTTCGGGGGTCAGGCGCCCTTGGCGGAGCGTTCGGCCTGGCAGCGGATCACGTCCTCGAACATGGCGTTGATGTCGTCGCGCACGGCCTGCTGGTCGCGGCCCAGGGCGTAGGCCAGCTCCATGGAGACCAGGCTCATGGCCTGCTCCAGCAGGCGGCGTTCGCCGAAGGAGAGGTCCTTGTCCCGGCCGATGAGGAAGAGCTCCTTGAGCACGTAGGCCACGTCGGCCAGGTCGCCGCTCTTGAGCTTTTCGGAGTATTCGCGGTAGCGGCGGTTCCAGTTCTGGCCGGTGTAGCCGGTGAACTCGGAGCGGTCCTGCAGGGACTCGAAGATGGCCTGGCCGGTGCGCAGGGAGCAGACCCCGCGCAGGCCCACGTTCGTGGCGTTCTTCACCGGCACCATGAGGGTGACGTTGTTGGAGAGGATGCGCACGATATAGAACTCGGCCTTGGTCCCGCCGATCTCCTGGGTCTCGACCCGCTCGACCCGGCCGACGCCCTGGGACGGATAGACCACGAGTTCGTTCACTTTGAACACGGAAGGCTCCTTTGCCGCGGCCCGGGAAAACGAGGCGCGAAAGGTCAACATAGCAGATTCCGCCCCGGGAGTCTACGCCGGGCGGCGCTGTGGAGCGTCATCGGGCGCGGGGTCGGCGTCCGCCCCGGGCGGCGGCTCAGCGGGAGGGCGTCCCGGATTCGGGACCGGTTCCGGCGGGGGATCCGGGGGCGGATCCGGGGGCGGACCCGGCGGT
>JBFWIY010000122.1:4075-7138 GCA_050255855.1 Desulfovibrionaceae bacterium | reverse complement strand
CGCGGCCGCCCGGTCCAGCACGTTCCAGAAACGCGCCACCTGGGGCCCGTCCGTCAGGGCGCAGCCCCCGCCCGGCTGGGGGAATTTCGAGAACCCGTACACCTCGCGCGCCAGGCGCATCTGCTCGTTGCGCCCCCGGCCCCAGAGGCCCAGCAGCCGGGCGCGGTCCACCCGCCCGTCCCGCTCCGGGGCGGTCTCGGGCAGCTTGTGAGCCGAAAGCGGCCGCACCAGCACGTCGTCCACCCCGGCCCGGATGCGGATGCGGCCCAGGGTGTCGCGCCGCTGGCTCATGGGCCGCTGGCCCAGCACCTCGCCGGAGATGAGAAAGCGCGCCCCGTACCGCGGCATCAGCGCCCGGGCCCGGCGCAGCATGAGGATCTTGCAGTCCACGCAGGGGTTCAGGTCCTTGCCGAAGCCGTCCGGCGGCCCGGCCGTCAGCAGGGCCGTAAACTCGTCGGCGATGTCCACGCACACCGCCTCCACCCCGTACTCGGCGCGCCAGAAATCCAGGCGGTCCGGGTGGCCGAAAAAGGGGGAGGTGAAGTGCAGGCCGAGGATGCGGCGGCCCTGGTCCGCCAGGACCCGGCAGGCCAGAATGGAGTCCAGCCCGCCGGAAAACAGGGCCAGACCGTCGTAGGTGTCGCTCATTGGCCGCCGAGGGTAGCGGAGGACCCGGCAAACCTCAAGAAGGATCGGCAGGGGGCGGCCGGACGGGAAAAACGGCGCGCGGGACGCGCCCCGGGCCTACAGCCGCCGGGGCAGGGCCACGCCCAGCAGGGCCCCCAGGTCGCGCCGGGCCTGGCGGGCGTCCACCACGGCCTCCACGCGCACGGGCTCGCCGTCCAGGCCGACGGGGTCCTGGAGCAGGTCCAGGAGCTTGGGCGGGGCGATGAGGGCCGAGTTGGGCGGCAGCACGCGCAGCAGCGGCTTGAGCAGGGCCTGGGGCCGGTTCTCCACCACCACGGCCAGGCGGCCGTCCGTGAGGCGCACCAGGCTGCCCGTGGGGTAGACCCCCAGGCACTTGACGAAGAGCTCCACGTCCCGGGTGGCGAAGTCCTGGTCGCGCATGCCGTACATCAGGCTCAGGGCCTTGCCCGGGAGCATGGCGTCCTTGTAGGGCCGCCGGCTGGTCAGGGCGTCGAACACGTCGGCCATGGACAGGATGCGCGAGAGCGGGCTCAGGCCCTCGTGGGGCAGGTGGTCGGGGTAGCCCAGGCCGTTGTACTTCTCGTGGTGCTCGGCCGCGGCCCGGACCACCTCCGGGGGCATGTCGCCGTACCCGGCCAGGATGTCCCGGCTGTACCCCGGGTGCTTCTTCATCTCCTCGAACTCGTCGGCGTTGAGCCGACCGGGCTTGTTGAGGATGCGCTTGTCGATGCGGGTCTTGCCCAGGTCGTGGAACAGTCCGGCCAGGCCCAGGAGCATCAGGCTCGGGCGCTCCAGGCCCAGGAACTGCCCCACCACCACGGACAGGGCGGCCACGTTGACGCAGTGGGAATAGGTGTAGTCGTCGTAGGTGTCGAGCTTGGCCAGGCAGGTCATGGTCTGGGCGTTGCGCACCGCGGAGTTGATGATGTCGTCCACCACCACCCGCGAGCCCTCCACGTCCAGCGCGCGGCCCTCGGCCACGGCGTCCACCACCTTGCGCGCCTGCTCCAGGGAGCGGGCGTAGATCTTCTGGGCGGCGCGCATCTCCTTGGCCAGGGGCACCTTGGGCGGGGCCGGCATGGCCAGCTCGCGGCGGTCCAGCTGCCGGGCCACCACCACCTCTTCGGGGTCCTCCCCGGCCGGGACCTCCACCTCCACGAAGACCTCGGTGTAGCCCTGGGCCCGGATGTGGTCCACGGCGGCCTGGTCGGGCACGGGCCCGGGCTCGGTGTAGAGGTAGGGGTTGTGCTCCCAGACATCGGAACGCATCCGGGCCACGACCATGCCGGGCTCAAGCTGCGCGATGGGGAGTTTGCGAATCATGCGGCGGACCTCCGAGGGGCGTGGCCACGGGCCGGGGGCGCGGCCGGGCCGATGCTCCCGGTGTTACTATAGGATAGCCATTGAAAAGGCCACCCCCGGAGCCGGAGTGGTGATCGCCCGCTCAGGGCCGCGGGCAAGGCGGGAGTGCGCCCCGGGCGGCGCGCCGGACGGCCGCGGCCGGGGCCAAGGCGGGTCCCCGCTCCCCGGACGGGATGGGGCGTGCGGTCCGCGCCGGGCTCAGCGCAGCCAGCGGGCCACGTTGACCCCCACGTCGCGCGGGGACAGGCCCTCCACGATGCTCAGGGGGGCCTGCCCGGGCCCGGGCGGGTCCGCCAGGTCCAGGCGCACCGGGTCCTGGTCCTCGCCGCGGTCGTCCGTGACCACGTTGACCACCGGGGCCAGCAGGCGGTGGGGCCGGTGGCGGCAGACCACGGCCAGGCGGCCGTCGCTCAGGCGCACCAGGCTGCCCACGGGATAGATGCCCAGGCACTTGACGAAGCGTTGCAGGTCCGGGGAGGCGAAGTGCTTGTCGCGCATGCCGAACATGAGGGACAGGGCCTTGTCCGCGGGCATGGCGCCGCGGTAGCTGCGGTCGCTGGTCAGGGCGTCGAACACGTCGGCCAGGGCCAGGATACGGCCGAACAGGCTGATCTGGTCGTGGCGCAGGCCCGCGGGATAGCCCTGGCCGTTGAAGCGCTCGTGGTGCTCGGCCACGGCCCGCAGCACCGCCGGGGGGACCTCGGCGTGGTGCTCCAGGATGCTCCGGCCCAGGGCGGGGTGGCGTTTCATGGCGGCGAACTCGGCCTCGCTCAGCCGCCCGGGCTTGACGATGATGGCGCGGTCCACGCGGGTCTTGCCCAGGTCGTGGAACAGCCCGGCCAGGCCCAGGTCCACCAGGTCCTCGCCCGCGATGCCCAGGTAGCGGCCGTAGACCACGGCCAGGGCGGCCACGTCCACGCAGTGGGTGTAGGTGTAGTCGTCGTGCTGGCGGAGGTTGGCCAGGCAGATGAGGGCCGCGGCGTTGCGCGAGACGCTGGCGATGACGTTGCCCACGGCCCGGCGCGAGGCGTCGCAGTCCACGGGCCCGCCCTC
>JBFWIY010000122.1:0-3975 GCA_050255855.1 Desulfovibrionaceae bacterium | reverse complement strand
TTGCGGGCGGCGGCGGTCCTCCCGGCGCGAGGCGCGCCCCGCCGGACCCGCATGGGAAGTCTGATATCCCCCAGGCGGAATGGCAAGGCTTTTTTCCGCCCGGGTCCCGGTTGCCCGGCCCGGGGCGATCTGCTATCCAGGCCCTGTTGCACCCCACCGCATCTTCAAGGAGCACGCCCCCATGGCCAAAAAGCCCGACGAGCAGGTCCTGCGCCAGGAAGCCCTGAACACCGCCCTGACCACCATCGAACGCAAGTTCGGCAAGGGCTCCATCATGCGCATGGACGACGGCGCCCACGCCGCCGTGCCGGTGATCCCCACCGGCTCCATCGGCCTGGACCTGGCCCTGGGCGTGGGCGGCATCCCGCGCGGCCGCGTGTCCGAGATCTACGGCCCCGAGTCCTCGGGCAAGACCACCCTGGCCCTGCACCTCATCGCCGAGGCCCAGAAGCAGGGCGGCACCGCGGCCTTCATCGACGCGGAGCACGCCCTGGACATCAGCTACGCCAAGCGCCTCGGGGTCAAGACCGAGGAGCTGCTCATCTCCCAGCCCGACTACGGCGAACAGGCCCTGGAGATCGCGGACCTGCTGGTGCGCTCCGGGGCCGTGGACGTGGTGGTGGTGGACTCCGTGGCCGCCCTCATCCCCCAGGCCGAGCTGGAGGGCCAGATGGGCGAGACCCAGGTGGGCGGCCAGGCCCGGCTCATGAGCCACGCCCTGCGCAAGCTCACCGGCACCATCCACAAGTCCCGCTCCGTGGTGCTGTTCATCAACCAGATCCGCATGAAGATCGGCATGACCGGCTACGGCAGCCCGGAGACCACCTCGGGCGGCAACGCGCTCAAGTTCTACGCCTCGGTGCGCATGGACATCCGCCGCATCCAGACCCTCAAGGACAAGGACGAGGTCTACGGCTCGCGGGTGCGCGTCAAGGTCATCAAGAACAAGGTGGCCCCGCCCTTCCGCGAGGCCCTGTTCGACGTGCTCTACGGCACGGGCATCTCCCGCGAGGGCGAGCTCATCGACATGGGCGTGGACCTGGGCATCGTGGACAAGTCCGGGGCCTGGTTCGCCTTCGGGTCCGAGCGCCTGGGCCAGGGCAAGGAGAACGTCCGCCAGCTCCTGAGCGAGAACAAGGACCTGGCCGCCCAGATCGAGGCCAAGGTGCTGGAGCACCTGGGCATGGGCGGCTACGCGCCCAAGAGCGAAGGCGAGGAGCCGCCCATCGAGGACTGAGCCGCGCCGCCGGGCGGCCGCGTCATGAGGCGGCCGCCGCCGGGCCCCGGAAAGGCCCCCGCGCCGTCTTGAGCCCGGGCCCGCTTCCTGATATGCCTTCCAGGCCCCACGGGGGCAGGGGTGTCCCCGGCCGTTCGGGCCGGGGCGAGGCCCCCATTCGCACGTCTACCGGAGACCCTATGAACGCTGCCGACATCCGATTGAAATTTCTCGAATTCTTCAAGCGCAACGGCCACACCGTCGTGACCTCCGCCCCGCTCATCCCCAAGGACGACCCCAGCCTGCTCTTCACCAACGCCGGCATGGTCCAGTTCAAGAAGACCTTCCTGGGGCAGGAGAAGCGCGACTACATCCGCGCCACCACGGCCCAGAAGTGCCTGCGCGTAGGCGGCAAGCACAACGACCTGGAGAACGTGGGCCGCACCGCGCGCCACCACACCTTCTTCGAGATGCTCGGCAACTTCTCCTTCGGCGACTATTTCAAGGAAGACGCCATCCGCTTCTGCTGGGACTTCCTCACCAAGGAGCTGAAGCTCCCCAAGGAAAAGCTCTACATCACCATCTACAAGGATGACGACGAGGCCGGGAAGCTCTGGCAGAAGGTGGCGGGCGTGGAGCCCGAACGCATCTACCGCCTCGGGGAGAAGGACAACTTCTGGAGCATGGGCGACACCGGCCCCTGCGGACCCTGCTCCGAGGTGCACATCGACCAGGGCGCGGACATGGCCTGCGGCCCGGACTGCGGCATCGGCAAGTGCGACTGCGACCGCTTCCTGGAGATCTGGAACCTGGTGTTCATGCAGTACGACCAGGGCGCGGACGGCAAGCGCACCAACCTGCCCAAGCCGAGCATCGACACCGGCATGGGCCTGGAGCGCATCGCCGCGGTCTGCCAGGGCGTGCGCTCCAACTACGAGTCCGACCTCTTCACCCCCATCATTCATTACGTGGCCGAAAAGGCCGGGGTGCAGTACAAGCAGGACCACGAGGTGGACACCGCCCTGCAGGTCATCGCGGACCACTCCCGGGCCATGGCCTTCCTCATCCCGGACCAGGTGCTGCCCTCCAACGAGGGCCGCGGCTACGTGCTGCGCCGCCTCATCCGCCGGGCCTACCGCTTCGGCCGGCTCATCGGCCTGACCCAGCCCTTCCTGTACGAGACCGCCGCCAAGGTGGTGGACGAGATGCAGGACGCCTACCCCGAGCTCGCCGAGCACCGCGACTTCATGGTCAAGGTGGTGCGCGAGGAGGAGGAGCGCTTCGGCCAGACCCTGGACAAGGGCCTGGTCATCCTGGAGGAGGAGCTGGAAAAGCTCGCCGCCGCGGGCGGGACCACCATCACCGGCGAGACCGCCTTCAAGCTCTACGACACCTACGGGTTCCCCCTGGACATCGTCAACGACGTGGCCGAGAAGCGCGGGTTCACCGTGGACGAGCCCGCCTACCGCGCCCTCATGGCCGAGCAGAAGCAGCGCGCCAAGAAGGCCTGGAAGGGCTCGGGCGAAAAGGACATCGCCACCCTGTTCAAGGACCTGCTGGAGACCGGCATGTCCAGCAAGTTCACCGGCCACGAGAAGCTGGAGGAGGTCAGCCGCGTCCAGGCCCTGCTGGACGAGCACGGCCACCGCGTCACCCGGCTGGCCGAGGGCGAGACCGGCTGGCTGGTGACGCTCTCCACCCCGTTCTACGGCGAGTCCGGCGGCCAGGTGGGCGACGCGGGCAAGGCCGAGTCCCTCACCGGCAAGGCCGACGTGGTGGACGCGCTCAAGCCCTCGCCCAAGCTCACCGCCCACAAGGTCTACGTCACCAGCGGGGAGATCGAGGACCGCACCGACGTGCGCCTGCGGGTGGACCGCGACGCGCGCCTGGCCACGGCGCGGAACCACACCGCCACCCACCTGCTCCACGCCGCCCTGCGCAAGGTCCTGGGCGCGCACGTGAACCAGTCCGGCTCCCTGGTGGCCCCGGACCGCATGCGCTTCGACTTCACCCACATCAAGCCCATGGCCCCCGAGGAGATCGAGCGGGTGGAGGGCGAGGTGAACCGGGCCATCCTGGAGAACATCGACGTCACCCGCACCATCATGACCCAGAAGGAGGCCGTGAAGAAGGGCGCCACCGCGCTCTTCGGCGAGAAGTACGGCGACACCGTCAGCGTCATCGAGGTGCCGGGGGTGAGCATGGAGCTGTGCGGCGGCACCCACCTGACCAGCACCGGCCAGGCCGGGCCCTTCGTCATCCTCTCGGAGACCGGCGTGGCCGCGGGCGTGCGGCGCATCGAGGCGGCCACCGGGTTCAACGCCCTGGAGCACCTGCGCGGCGAGCGCCGCGAGCTGGAGCGCGCCGGGGCCATGCTCAAGGCCCGGCCCGACCAGGTGGCGGAAAAGATCGAAGGCCTCCAGGCCCAGCTCAAGGAGCTCGGCAAGGAGGTGGAGAAGCTCCAGGCCAAGCTGGCCTCGGGCGGGGGCTCGGACCTCGCCGCCGGGGTGCAGGAGGTCGGCGGGGTCAAGGTGCTGGCCGCCCGGGTGGACGTGCCCAACCCCAAGGTCCTGCGTGAGCAGGCCGACGACCTGAAGAACCGCCTGGGCTCCGGCGTCATCTGCCTGATCGGAGCGGACGGCGACGGCAAGGTGAACATCGTGCTGGCCGTCACCGACGACCTGACCGGCCGGTTCAAGGCCGGGCAGCTCATCAAGACCGTGGCCGGGCACGTGGGCGGCGGCGGCGGCGGACGGCCG
>JBFWIY010000121.1:0-7145 GCA_050255855.1 Desulfovibrionaceae bacterium | reverse complement strand
TCCTCGAAGGCCAGGTGCAGGGCGTAGCCGCACAGGGTCCGGCCCAGCTCGCGCGGCTCCGGGGCGTCGTCCAGGGTCCGGCCCGTGAGGCTCTCGGCCAGGAAGGGCACGTCCGGGCACCCGCCGCCCGAGACGTTGACGATGCGCCGGTCGCGGCGGTCCACGGTGATCTTCATGTTGGCCGCGCGCACCATGAGGAAGGGGCCGAACTCCTTGGTGTGGTAGAGGCTCACCGGCTCCAGCAGGTGGTCCTGCACCGGGGCCACGCGCAGGGGGACGAGCCCGGCGTCGTCCAGGGCCCGGCGGGCGGCCAGCTCGTACATCAGCTCGAACTCCACCACCATGTCGCAGCCCTGGCGCAGGTCCGGGGGCGGGGCCTTGACCGTCACGGGCAGCCCGGCCGCGCCGAGCACGGCCTCGGCCCGGATGACCTCGCCGGTCTCGGCGAAGAGCAGCATGCCCCGGGCCGAGAGCCCGGCGGCCGGGCCCTTGGCGGGGGACCGGCCGCCGGGAGCGGCGGGGCCGGGCCGGGCCGGGGAGGTCTCCCCGGACCCGGACCGGCCCGCTTTCGGCCCGAAGAGGCCGCGCAGCCAGCTCACGGCCGCGGGCTCAGGCCTTGCTCAGGGCCAGGGCGAACTCCCCGGTCCCGGTTTCGCTGACGGTGACGTTCCATCCCTGGCTCGCGGCGGCGCGGCTCACGTTCTCGCGGCTGGCCTCGTTGTCCACCAGGACCTCGATCTCGCCTTGTCCGGCCTGGCGCATGGCCTGCACGGCCAGCAGCACGGGCTGGGGGCAGGAGAGCCCCCGGGCGTCCACGGTCTGTTTCATGGCGATATCCTCCCTCGCCCTAGGCGGCGCGCTTGGAGTTGGAGAAGCCGATGGCCAGCAGCACCACGAGCCCGATGACCACCGCGGCCGCGCCGTGGGGGCCGAGGCCCTTGGGCGAGCTGGCCAGGCCGAAGTTGTGGGCCAGGGCCGCGCCCACGATCATGCCCATGACGAACACGCCCGCGTCGCCGTTGCCCTCGCCGGACATGAACAGCTGCCGGCCCGGACAGCCCCCGGCCAGGGCGAAGGCCAGCCCGGCCACGAGCATGCCCGCGAAGTTCCAGAACCACAGGGTGTGGGCCACGGGCTGGCCCTCGAAGCCGGGGTGGAACTGGCCGAAGACCAGGTTGGCCGCAAAGGCCGCCACCAGCACGGCGATGAATCCGAACATGAGATACCACTGGTTGAAGAGCAGCACGTCGCGGATGGCGCCCATGGTGCAGAAGCGGCTGCGCTGGGCCAGGAAGCCGATGCCCAGGCCGGCGATGAGCGACACGGCCAGCGGGGCGTAGGCCGCGCCCGGGCCCTTGAGGGAGTACCAGAGCACGCCGCTCTGGTCGGCCTCGGGGATGGGCTGGTACATGACGCGCAGGATGAGCAGGCCGAGCATCAGCCCCGGCAGCACCAGGCCCATGCTCGTGGACTGGGTCTGGCTGCGGCCCAGGCTGAAGCCGCGGCGGAAGAAGATGGTGCCGATCCAGACTCCGGCCACCAGGCCGAGCAGGCCGAAGATGGCGTTGCCGTCGCCGCCCGCCAGGCGCAGGATCACCCGCCAGGGGCAGCCCAGGAACACCAGGGCCCCGATCATGGCGATCATGCCCAGCACGAAGCGGGTGATGGGCGCGGAGCCGCCCGAGGGTTTGAACTCCTTGAACAGCAGCGCGGCCACGAAGCTCCCGAGCACGAAGCCCAGGATCTCGGGCCGCAGGTACTGCACCACGGCGGCCCGGTGCAGGCCGATGGCCCCGGCGATGTCCCGGCCGAAGCAGGCTACGCAGATGCCCATGTTGGCGGGATTGCCGGATTTCTGCAACACGGCGGCCACCACCCCGATCACCGCCCCCACGGCGATGATGCCCAGGCTGGTGGCGAAGACATTCTTTACGCCCTTGGTCATTCCTCTCCTCCTTGGTTGCCGCATAAAGGGTTCCCGGGGGGGCTCAGGGGGCAGGCCAGCTCGTCGGGAGCGTACGCGTGCTCCCGGCCGCAGAGCGGGCAGGGGACGCGCACCGTGGCCACCAGCCGTCGGCCGCCCCGGCCGTCCGGCTCCACGCTGAACCCGTCGTCCATCCGCCAGCGGTCGGACCGGAAGTCCCGACCCCGCACGGGGCAGTGAAAGGGCAGCTCCACGCCTCCTCCCGGGATGTGGGAAACCTTGTCGGGTTGTACCCGGAGGGAAAGAAAAAGTCGATGCCCGCGATAGATTGTTATAATGCTTTTTTATGCATATGCGCACGATCCGGCACCGGCGGACCGGAATTCCGGCCCGCCGCCCCGGGATGGACGACGCCGAGGCGGCCGTTTTTCGCGAAAACGGCGGCGGGAGCGGGGAGGGCGCGCGGGGCGGCGCAGGCCGTCGGCCGCAGGAGGGAGCGGGCAGGCCGGCTATGGATTCGCAGCGCCTCCGGCCGCAGGCTGCCCGGCTTCGGCCGCTGGTTGTCCGGCTTCGGCCGCTGGGCCCGGCTCCCCGGTCCCGTTGCCCTCCGGCGTCGCCGCCGGGGCCGGAGGCGTGGCCTGGGGTTCGGGTTGGGGCTCGGCCTTGGCCTTGGCCTTGGCCACCATGGTGGCGCAGAACTTTTGCTGGAAGGCGTCCTCATGCCGCCTGCTGTTGTGCGGCAGGCCGTTGATGACCGCCTGGACCACAAAGGCCGCGTCGTCGGTGTTGAAGCCAAGGGCCTGGACTTCATTGGCGATGTTCTTGCACAGGGAGTCGCTCACGGCCACGTCGTTGGTCGCATTCCCGTTCAGGGCCGCCTCGCCGCTGACATACCAGGGCAGCTGGGTGAGGTAGGAGCGGATGGTTCCCTGGTCCCGGTCGTCCTTGATCTGGAAGTTCAGCACCTGCCCGGGGTTGTCCTTCAGCTGCTTCTTGGCGTGGTTCAGGGCCGTGGCCCGGTCCTTGGCGCACAGGATCTGCGGCTTGTCCTCCTTGCAGATGCGCCAGTTGGAGAAGACCGAGGGCCGCGGGGCGTCGAAGCCGATGACCCAGGTGCCCACGGGCCACAGCTCCGAGTTCCAGTCGCACTCGGTCTCGGGCACGGACAGGGAGATCTGGATGCCGTTGTCGTCCTGGGCGTAGCGCAGGTCCCGGTGGCTGATGTGGGCCTCGGTGATGCCGTTGGTGAACAGCCGCGACAGGGTGGCGTCGATGGCGTTGGCCTTTTCCGTGGTGCCCTGGGCGGTGAGGGTGGTGAGCATCTTGGCCTGGGGGGACACGGTCTGGATGGAGGCCAGGGCGGTCTGGAGGAGCATGGCGGCCCCGGTGCTCTCGGTCTTGTCGGTGCCCTTGAGGGTCACTTCCATGATGGGCACGGAGTCGTTGGAGTCCCCGCGCACCAGGAACACCGGGTAGGCGAGCATGGTGTGGGACACGGACTGGCTCCAGAACTCCCCCTGGCTGTCGTTGAGGTGCATGACGCTCACCAGGGGGATGGTCTCGGTGTAGTTGCCCACGATGACCTTGGCCTCCAGGCTGATGTTGCACTTGTTCCTGGAGAACAGCTTGGCCCAGAACCCCTGCTTGTTCAGGAGCATGGGACGGACGCCCTTGTCGTTGGTGGCGTCGCCGGGGGTCCACTCCGGGGTGGAGGAGGTGACGTGGAGCCGGGTGTACACATTGTCGTAGAGGCAGCGGGGGGAGTCGTCGGTGGCGGTGGCGTTGTCGGTGGCGTTGGCGTCGAGGTCCGCGTAGCGGGTGAACGGGGTCACGTCCATGGCGGCCAGGCTGCCGCCCGAACACTTTTTCGGCTCCTCATTGTTGCCGCCTTTCTTTTTTGGGGCGTCAGCCTGCGCGGCCGGGGACTCGGCGGACTCGTCGGCGGGCTTCGATTTCAGGGAGCACGCCAGGAGCGCCAGGCTCAGGGCCAGGACCATGCCAAGGACGGCGATTCGCAGGGCGGTTCGCATCTCGACCTCCTTTGTGGGAACCGGCAAAGGGGGAGGGAAGGATAGTAATATCAAGTAGTTGATTTAAAAATCAAATCGACGATAGCACGCCTCGCGCAGGCTGACCAGGAAAAATTGAAACGAACCGGGCCCGGCGGCGGGGCCCGCCGTCCCGCCACGGCCCGGGTCCGTGTCGCCTTGGGGCGGCTCGGGTGCTTTACGCGCGCGCCGGGCTATGGCAGCATTGGTCGTGAGGCGGCCAGGGGCGGGCCGGAAGGTCGCGTTGCCTCGGCCCGTATGCCGCCCGGGTCCTGCGGCGCTTGGAGGCGTTGCCGGAACGGCCAAACAAGGTATAGGATACCGTGTGGATCCGATTCCTGGATCCGGCGCCGGGCCGACGCCCGGCCCCGGGCCCGTACACCGCAACACGCCCGGCGGGCGTCACGCGCTGAGCCATCCATCATGCCCGGTTTCATCAAACTGCGCATCGCCCACAAGCTGAGCCTTCTGCTCTTCCTTTTTTCCGCCGTGGCCGCCGGCCTGACCTTCCTGGTCTGCTACCAGGCCGCCTCGGACCAGGTCATGATCGACATCCAGTCCCGGCTGCGCGACATCGTGAGCGTCTCGGCCCAGGGAGTGGACATGGAGGACCTGGCCCGGCTCAAGGCCGATCCCCGCATCCACACCCTGCCCTTCCGCGCCGTACGCCAGGAGCTGGCCCGGCTGCGCGACGCCACGGCCGAGGTGAAATACACCTATGTCCTGGTGCGCGACCCCGACGGCACCATCCGCTTCCTGGTGGACGCCGAGGAGAATCCCAACGACTTCATCGGGCCCATGCGCCGCTACGACGACGCCAGCGCCTTTTTGCGGGCCCGGTTCGACACCCTGGACGGGCCCGTGGTGGAGAACGACTTCTACACCGACGAGTGGGGCACCTGGCTTTCGGGCTACGCCCCGCTCCACGACGCCGACGGGCACCTCACGGCCGTGCTCGGCATGGACATCTCCGCGACCAAGGTCCTGGCCCACCGCCGGAACCTGCGCAACCGCACCCTGCAGCTGCTGGGCGTGGCCCTGCCCATCATGCTCGCGGTGGGGCTCATCGTGGGCCGCCGCGCGGCCGCGCCCATCGTGGCCATGAAGGCCGGGGCCGAGCGCATCGGCCAGGGCGATCTGGACCTGCGCCTGCCGGTCCGGTCCGGCGACGAGGTCGGCGTGCTCAGCACCGCGCTCAACCGCATGGCCTCCAACCTCAAGGCCAACCGGGCGCGCATCGAGGAGATCGCCGCCAGCTACCGCGACATCTTCGACAACGCCGCCGAGGCCATCTTCCAGACCACCCTGCAGGGGCGCTTCATCACCGCCAACATCGCCGCGGCCCGCATGTTCGGCTACGAGACCGTGGAGGAGCTGCTGGCGGGCGTCAACGACCTGGGCGGGCAGCTCTATGTCGACGCCGGGGACCGCCGGGCCTTCCTGGACGGCCTGCGCGAGGCGGGCCGGGTGGACGGCCTGGCCGTGCGCTTCCGCCGCAGGGACGGCGACGAGATCTGGGCGGAGCTCTCCGCCCACCTCACCAAGACCCGCTCCGGCGAATCGGTCATCGAGGGCATGGCCCTGGACGTCACCGCCCGGCGCGAGCGCGAGGAGTCCGAACGCCAGTGCCGCGCCGCCGAGGCCGCCAGCAAGGCCAAGAGCGAGTTTCTGGCCAACATGAGCCACGAGATCCGCACCCCGCTCAACGCCGTCATGGGGCTCACCGACCTCATGCTGCGCACCCAGATGACGGACAAGCAGTCCCAGTATCTCAAGAAGATCAAGAGCTCGTCCCAAACCCTGCTGGCCGTCATCAACGACATCCTGGACTTCTCCAAAATCGAGGCCGGACGGCTCGAACTGGAGGCGACCCAGTTCTCCCTCTACGAGGTCATGGCCAACCTCTCGGAGATGTTCTCCCAGAAGGCCCACGAAAAGGACCTGGAGTTGCTGGTGTCCATCGCCGATGGCCTGCCCAACGCCCTGGTGGGCGACCCGGTGCGCCTGGGCCAGATCCTCATCAACCTGGTGGGCAACGCGCTCAAGTTCACCGAAAAGGGCGAGGTGGTCCTGGCGGTGGAGCCCGCGCCCAAGGACGAGGGCCGGGCCGCCCTGGAGCAGGGCAAGGTCATGCTCGAATTCTCCGTGCGCGATACCGGCATCGGCATCGCCGCGGACCGGGTGAACTCGGTGTTCGACTCCTTCACCCAGGAGGACAGCTCCACCACCCGGCGCTTCGGCGGCACGGGCCTGGGCCTGAGCATCTGCAAGCAGCTGGCCGGGCTCATGGGCGGCGGCATCGGGGTGGAGAGCGAGCACGGCAAGGGCAGCCGCTTCCACTTCACCGCGGTCTTCGGCATCCAGCCCGAGAGCCGCCAGCTGCGCACCCAGGTGCCCCGCGACCTGCGCGGCCTGCGCGTGCTGGTGGTGGACGACAACCATACCGCCCGCGACATCCTGGAGGCCAGCATCGAGTCCTTCGGCATGCACGCCGACGCCGTGGGCTCCGGCCTGGAGGCCCTGCAGAAGATCGGCGTGGCCGACCCGCCCTACGATCTCATCCTCCTGGACTGGAAGATGCCCGGACTCAACGGCATCGAGACCGCCCGGGGCATCAAGCACGACCTCAAGCTCACCAAGACCCCCATCGTGTGCATGATCTCGGCCTATGGGCGCGAGGACCTCATCCAGCCCACGGAAAAGGCCCTGCTGGACGCCTTCCTGCACAAGCCGGTGAACCAGTCCTTCCTCTTCGACACCATCATGGAGCTCTTCGGCCGGGGCGACCGCGTGCCCCTGTCGGGCGCGGGCGGGGGCGACGAGCCGCCGCGGCCCGCCGCCTGTCTGGCCGGGGTGCGCGTGCTCCTGGCCGACGACAACGAGATCAACCGCGAGGTGGCCCAGGAGTGGCTCCAGACCGCGGGCATGGTGGTCAGCCTGGTGACCAACGGCCGCGAGGCCCTGGAGGCCCTGGGCCCCGGCGTGCTGCCGGACATGGTGCTCATGGACATCCAGATGCCCGAGATGGACGGCCTGGAGGCCACCCGGCGCATCCGCCAGGACCTGGGGCTGGTGGGCCTGCCGGTCATCGCCATGACCGCCCACGCCCTCAAGGGCGACCGGGAGCGCTGCCTTGAGGCGGGCATGAACGACTACGTCACCAAGCCCATCGA
>JBFWIY010000120.1:0-7161 GCA_050255855.1 Desulfovibrionaceae bacterium | reverse complement strand
CGGCCGAACTCGTAGGCCGGGGCGGCCGGGCTCACGAAGGAGGTGATGATGGGCGAATGCCAGCGCTCGGGCAGCAGCGGCCGGAACTCCAGCTCGCGCATGCCCGCCACCAGGCGGCGCTGGTTCTCCCCATAGCGGGCGTAGCGCGCCGCCGGACCGCCCTCCTCGGCCAGCTCCTTCAGGGCCTGGGCAAAGGCCCGCACCACGTGGGTGGGCGAGGTGTAGCGCCACTTGCCGCCGTGCTTCTCCATCTCCCGCCACTGGTCGTACAGGTCCAGGCACAGGGACCGGGCCTGCCCGGCGCAGGCCTCCAGGGCCGTGCGGCGGGCCACCACGAAGGCGAACCCCGGCACCCCCTGGATGCACTTGTTGGCGCTGGAGACGACGAAATCCGCGCCCAGGGCCCCGAAGTCCAGGGGCACGCCGCCGAAGCTGCTCATGGCGTCCACGATGGCGATCCGCCCGGCGGCCTTGACCACGGGCACGATCCGCTCCACCGGGTTGAGCATGCCCGTGGTGGTCTCGCAGTGCACCACGGCCACGTGGGTGACTTCCGGGGTCAGACGCAGCAGCTCGGCCACCTCGTCCTCGGTGGGCCGCCCGGTCTCGCCCTTGTTGAGCACGCGCAGGTCCAGGCGCAGGCGCTCGGCCATGCGGGCCATGCGCTCGCCGTAGTGGCCGTTGGCGATGACCAGCAGCACCCCGCCCTCGGGCACGGCGCTGCCCAGCACGGCCTCCACGGCGAAGGAGCCGCTGCCCTGCATGAGCACGCCGGTGTAGCCCGGCTCGGCCGTGGCCACCGCCACGAGCCGCTCGCGGATCCACTGCACCATGCGGTTGTAGTCCTCGTCCCAGGTGCACCAGTCGCGCACCAGGGCGGCGCGCACCCCGGAGGAGGTAGACAGCGGACCGGGGGTGAGCAGCAGATAGGGATTGGCGGGGACCAGGGCGGGGTCCAGGCCGCCGGCGGCATCGAAGGGATTGGCGCCCATGCGGGCCTCCTCGGTCATCAGGCTCCGGCCGCGGGGCCGGAGGTTCGGGGTTGGGCGGTTTCGGCCAGGGCCGCGTCCAGGATGTCCAGGGCCTGCTCCAGCTCGGCCTCGGGGATGGTCAGGGGCGGGGTCAGGGTCAGGACATTGCCCTGGGAGACCTTGAAGCTCAGGCCCCGGGCCAGGCAGGCATAGAGCACGGCCTCGGCCCGCTCCGGGTCGGGCTCGCGCGTCACCCGGCTCTTCACCAGCTCCACGGCCAGCATGAGCCCCAGGCCGCGCACGTCGCCGACGCAGGCGTGCCGGGCCTTGAGCCCCTCCAGCCGCCACAGGGCGGCCCGGCCCAGGCGGCGGGCGCGGCCGGGCAGGTCCTCCCCGGCCAGCACCGCCAGGGCCGCCAGGGCAGCGGCGCAGCCCACCGGGCTCTTCTCGTGGGTGTAGTGGCCGATGGAGGTGTGCCCGGCCACGTCCAGGCCCGGCCGGGCCAGCAGGGCGGCCAGGGGCATGATCCCGCCGCCCAGGCCCTTGCCCAGCACCACCAGGTCGGGCTCGGCGTCGAAATGCTCGAAGGCGAACATGCGCCCGGTGCGGCCCAGGCAGGTGGCGGTCTCGTCGAAGATCAGCAGGGCCCCGGCCTTGTCGCAGGCGGCGCGCACCGCGGGCCAATATCCTTCGGGCGGGAGATGCGCCGTGGTGCAGCGCACCGGCTCGGCCACCACCGCGGCCACGTCGCCCTGGCGCTCCAGCACGTATTCCAGGTAGCGGGCGCAGGCCAGGTCGCACTCCGGGCAGTTCCCGTCCTCCTGGAGCGCGCAGCGGTAGGGCTCGGGCGGGGGCAGGTGCTCGGCCCCGGGCAGCAGCGGGCCCAGGCCCTCGCGGAAGCCGCGCTCCCCGCCCACGGACAGGGCGTCCAGCCCGGCCCCGTGAAAGGCGTCCCAGAAGGACAGGGTCTTGAACCGGCCGGTGGCCAGGCGGGCCAGCTTCAGGGCCATGCCCATGGCCACGGTCCCGGCCGGGGCCAGGAGCACCTTGCCCCGGCCGCCGAAGGCCAGGCCGCCCAGGGCCTCGGCCAGCTCCACCGCGGGCTCGCTGGTGTAGCGGCGCGGGCAGAAGGCCAGCGCGTCCAGCTGGGCCTTCACCGCGGCCACCACCCGGGGATGGGCGTGGCCGAGCTGGTGCACGGAGTTGCCGTGGAAATCCAGATACCGGCGGCCGTCCACGTCCTCGATCCAGGCCCCCTCGGCCCGGGCCAGGGCCGTGAGGCAAGGGGTGGACAGGGACTGGCGCAGGTAGACGTCGGCGTCGCGCGCCGTAAGCGCCGCGCCGCGCGGGCCCACGTGGTCCCGGGTCCAGGCCGCGCGGGCCGGGCCCTGGTTCACGTCGCCCTCGGTCCGGTCGGGCCGGGGTCGAAAGGGGACCGTCATCAGGGCCGCTCCCCGCGCGCCAGCCGGGCGTGGATCTCGTCCACCAGGGCCGGGCAGTCCGCCAGGGCGGGGGCCGTGTAGTGGGCCCCGGCCCCGCGCAGCCGGGCCGCCACCTTGGCCAGGCGGCAGGAAAGATGCTCGGGCGGCAGGGCCGCCAGCTCGGCCCCGGTGAGCCCCAGCTCGTTGCCGGTGCGGGTCAGGCCGATGGTCCACATGCCCGCGGCCAGGCCCTCCTCCACGTCGCTCACCGTGTCGCCGATCTTCACCATGCGCCACAGGGGAAAGACCGCCAGGCGCAGGGCGTTGGCGTAGCACATGAAGGGCGAAGGCCGCCCGGCGGGCACGTCCGTGGAGCAGACCCAGGCGTCCGGGCTGTAGCCGCGCCGGGCCGCCTCGGGGACCAGGACCTCCATCATGGGCCGGGTGTAGCCCGTGCTGGAGCCCACCTTGACGCCCCGCGCCCGGAAGGCCGCCACGGCCTCCAGAGCCCCGGGGATGGGCTCGGCGTGGGCCGCGATGCAGCCCACCATGCGCGGCTCGGTCTCGGCGTACATGGCCTCCACGTCCGCCTCGTCCGGGTCGCGGCCGTGCACGGCGCGCCAGGCCGCGGCCACGGCCGGGTCGGCGCACATGGCCCGCAGGTGGTCCTTTTTCATGAGCCCCATGGGCTTGCGCGCCTGCTCGGCGGTGACGGCCACGCCGCGCTCCCGGAAGACCTCCAGGAACACGGCCACCGGGCCCATGCAGCCGTGGTCCACCACGGTCCCGGCCCAGTCCAGCACCACCGCTTCCACCAGACAGTCCTTGGACATGTTCGCTCCCCCTCCTCCGGGGTTTCGGATCAGGCCGCCCCGGGCCGGGTCCAGGCCCCGGCCCGCCGGGCCAGCCCGCGTGTGGCCAGGGTGTAGCCCAGGCGCACCAGCAGATTGGCGGCCACGATGAGCACGCTCATGGCGCAGGCCGGGGCGATGTCCCCGGCGTCGTCCATGTTGGCCACGGCCACGGACGCCAGGGGCAGGTCCGCGCTGTACAGGAAGATCACCGCGGACACCGTGGCCATGGAGTTGACGAAATAGTAGATGGCGATCTCCAGCACGGCGGGCAGGCAGACCGGCAGCGTGACCCGCCAGAAGGTCCGGTAGAAGGGCACGCGCATGCTCGCCCCCACGGCCTCGAACTCGCGGTCCAGCTGTTTGAGCGCCGTGGTGGCCGTGAGAAAGCTCACCGTGTAGAAGTGCACCACGTTGGCCAGCACCAGGATGCCCATGGTGGCGTAGAGCCCGCCGAAGGGATTGGGCAGGCGCAGGCCGAAGACGGTCCAGCCCGGGGCGTTGAAGAAGAAGATGTAGGCCAGGCCGATGACCAGCCCGGGCAGGGCCAGGGGCAGGATGGACAAAAAGTAGGCCCCCTGGCGCAGGGCGGCCAGGCCCCGGGTCTTTTCGATGAGATACGCGCTGCCGAAAGTGACCGCCGTGCCGACCACGGCGGAGTACAGGCTCATGCGCAGGGAGTTGCCGAAGGCCGCGTAGCCCCCGCCCCCGGTGCCCCGGAAGTGGTAGTGGTCCAGCACCAGGGAGAGGTCGTAGGGCCAGACCTTCACCAGGGAGGCGAAGATCGCCGTGGCGAAGAAGACCGCCACCCCCAGGACCACCAGCAGGCAGAAGCCCAGGAACAGGCCGTCCCGCCGGGGCGAGGGCGTGGGGATGAGGGGCACGGCCTTGGCCGCCAGGGCCGCGGCCTGGCGACGCTGCACCACCCGGTCCGCCACGAAGGCCAGGGCCGTAGGCACCAGCAGGATCACCGAGACCACCGCGCCCATGACGAAGTTCTGCTGGCCGATGACCTGCTTGTAGATGTCCGTGGCCAGGATGTTGTAGTTGCCGCCCACCACCTTGGGCGCGCCGAAGTCCGTGAAGGCCAGCACGAAACACACGAACACCGCGGACACCAGGCCGTAGCGGGCCCCGGGCAGGGTCACGGTGAAGAAGGTGCGCAGCCGCGAGGCCCCCAGGGACTCGCTGGCCTCGTAGAGCCGGGCGTCGGTCATGCGCAGGGCCACGCACAGGATGAGCATGGCCTGGGGAAAGGTGTAGAGCACCTCGGAGATGATGATGCCCGTGGACCCGTAGAGCCCGATGTCGAACCCGGGCAGGGCCCCGAAGAAGCCCTGGGTGACCAGGCCCTTTTTCCCGAACAGGTAGACCAGGGCGATGCCGTTGAGCAGCGTGGGGGCGAAGATGGGCATGAGCGCCACGCTCTTGATGAACCCCTTGCCCGGGATGGCCGTGCGCGTCAGGGCGTAGGCCAGGCCGAAGCCCAGGCCCACGGAGACCAGGGTGGTGACGCCCGCCACCCAGAGGCTGTTGCCCAGGGAGCGGTTCAGGGACGGGGTCTGGAAATACTTGGCGAAGTTGGCCAGGCCCACCAGGTGGCCGTGGGCGTCCTGCACGCTCTTGGCCAGGAGCTGCCCCACGGGCAGGAGCACGGCCGCCACCAGCCACAGGACGGTGAGGGCGATGAGGACGCGGCGGACCCAGGTCTCCAGGTCCAGGCCCGCCCGGGCGGCCCGGGGAGCGGAGGCGGCGGCGACGGCCCCATTCGGCATGCGGACCCCTAGGACGCCTGGGGATAGGCCCGGAGGCGGTCCGGGGGCAGGACAATGGCCACGTCCTTGTCCCGGCCCAGGTCCAGGCGACGGCACTTCTCGGTGGGGATCTCCGCCTCCAGGTGCTCGCCCCGGCGGGAGAGGGGCAGCAGGAAGCGCACCCGGTAGGACGCGCCCCGGTACTCCAGGTCGCGCACCCGGGCCGTGAACACGTTCTCCGTGGCCCCGTTGGTGGAGAGCAGCACGTCCTCGGGCCGGATGGCCACCGTGGCCCGCACCCCCTCGGGGATGTGCCCGCCCTCGGCCACGCGCAGGCTCAGGCCCCCGGCCTCGAAGAACTCGCCGCGGCGCACCGAGTTCTCCAGAAAGTTCATGGACCCGATGAATGAGGCCACGAAGGGCGTGGCCGGGCGGTCGTAGATCTCGTGCGGGGTGCCGTCCTGCACCAGCCGTCCGCGGTCCATGACCAGGATGCGGTCGGCCATGGTCAGGGCCTCCTCCTGGTCGTGGGTGACCATCACCGTGGTCACGCCCAGGCGGCGCTGGAGCTGGCGGATCTCGGTGCGCAGCATGATGCGCACCTTGGCGTCCAGGGCCGAGAGGGGCTCGTCCAGCAGGAGCAGGTCCGGGGACAGGGCCATGGCCCGGGCCAGGGCCACGCGCTGCTGCTGGCCGCCCGAGAGCTGGGCCGGAAACTTGTTGCCCATGCCGCCCAGGCCCACCAGGTCCAGCAGCTCGCGCACCCGGCGGCGCACCCCGACGGCGGTGACGCCCTTGCCCGTGAGGCCGTAGGCCACGTTGCGCTCGGCCGTGAGGTTGGGGAACAGGGCGTAGGACTGGAACACGATGCCCACGTTGCGCCGGGCCACGGGCAGGGCGGACACGTCGCGCCCGTCCAGGAGCACGCGGCCGGAGTCCTGGCGCTCCAGCCCGGCCACCACCCGGAGCATGGTGGTCTTGCCGCAGCCGCTGGGGCCGAGGATGCAGACCAGCTCCCCGGCCCGGGCCGAGAACCCCACCTCCTCCAGGGCCGTGAACCGGCCGTAGCGCTTGGTCACGGCCTCCACGCGGAGGTATTCGTCGGCCTGGGGGGCGAATCGCTTCATAGACCTTGTCTCGGCATTCCGGGCGGCCCGCGGGGCGGGCCGCCCGGGTTGGGATCGGTTCAGGCTACTTGGGGTCGGACTTGCCGTCGTAGCGCTTGGTCCACTCCTCCAGGATGCCGGCCCGGTGGGAGGCGGCCCAATCGAAGTCGTTGTCGATCATCTGGGCGGCCGGGTCCGCGGGATAGCCCTCGGGGATGGGCGCGCCGGTGGAATAGACGGTCACGGGATAGACCTTGGCGTAGGCCTGCATGGCCGGCTCGGAGATGGCCCAGTCCAGGAACAGCTTGGCGTTGGGGTTGATGGCGGCCTTCTTCACCAGGGCGTTGGCCTCCACGTCCCAGCCCGAGCCCTCGGCCGGGAACACGGTGAGGACCGGCTCGCCCTTCTGCTTCTGCATGATGCCGCGGTAGCCGAAGGAGATGCCGATGGGCACCTCGCCCGCGCCCGCCAGCTTGCAGGGCTTGGACCCGGAATGGGTGTAGCGCAGGATGTTCTGGTGCAGCTTGTCCAGGAACTCCCAGCCCTTTTCCTCGCCCATGGTCTGGAGCACGCCGGACACGGTGAGGAACCCGGTGCCCGAGGAGGCCGGGTTGGGCATGGCCACCAGGCCCTTGTACTTGGGATCGGTGAGATCGGCGAGGGACTTGGGCGCGGGCAGGCCGAGCTTCTGGATCTCCACCTCGTTGACGCAGATGCCGGTCATCCAGGCCTTGATGCCCACCCAGTGGGGGGGATTCTTGGCGTCGCGCATCTTGGGGGCCACGCGCTCCAGCCCGGCCGGGGCGTAGGGCTCCAGCATGCCCGCCTGGTCGCAGAGCATGAGCGAGGTGGCGGCGGTGCCCCAGACCACGTCGGCCTGGGGATTGTCCTTCTCGGCCAGGAGCTTGGCCGTGACGATGCCGGTGGAGTCGCGGACGATCTTCACCTCGATGCCCGGATACTTCTGATGGAAGAGCTCCAGGTAGCCGGGGATCTCGTCGTCCTCCAGGGCGGTGTAGACCAGCACCGAGCCGCTGGGCCCGGCGGGCTGGGCCGGG
>JBFWIY010000119.1:0-7192 GCA_050255855.1 Desulfovibrionaceae bacterium | reverse complement strand
ACGGCCTTGTCCGAGCTGGTGCTGGTGGGCGGGCCCGCGCCCGCGGTCGACGCCGCGGCCACCCCCCCGGCGGCCGCCGCGCCGGAATCCGCCCCCGCGGCCGAACCCGAACCCGCCCCCGCGGCCGAACCCGAACCCGCGCCCGCGCCCGCGCCCGCGCCGAAGGCCGCACCCGCGCCGGAACCCGCCGTCACCCCGGCCCCGGCGTCTGCGCCCGCGGCCGAACCGGCCCCCGCGCCCGCGCCCGCCCCGGCCCCGGCGGCCAAACCCGCCGCCCCGGCCCCCCAGCCCGCCGCCCCGGCGGCCAAGCCCGCGCCCAAGACGGCCGCCGCGGCCGCCGCCGCGTCCGCCGCTCCGGCGGACAGCCCGGCCGAGCGCCAGCGCGCCGTGCAGGTGGCCCGGGCCTTCTACACCCGGTTCACCACCCTGGCCGACGACTATGCCGATCTGTACGCCCAGGACATCCACGACGAGGAGGAGCTCATCTACGAGGTCTTCCGCGAGACCCAGAAGCAGCGCGGGGTCTATGCCTATTTCCGCGAGGCCGCCGTGGACCTCTCCGGCATGAGCTTCACGGCGAAGCGGACCTCCGGCGACGAGATGCGCGTGGTCGCCAAGGGCGAATACGTCATCCATGTGGCCGACACCCAGGAGACGGTGCCCGAGGACGCGGTGTTCATCATGGTCTACGAGGGCGCGGACTGGCGCATCCGCGACAAGCAGGACAACTAGCCGGGGCGCGGCTCAGAGCGGGCGCTGCATGGCGAAGATGCACTGGGTGTCGCTCATGCCCGTGTCGCCCAGCAGCAGCGGGGTTTTGGGGTAGAGCGTCCCCAGGCAGCCGGTCTTGGCGCACAGCCGCCGGAATCCTTCCGAGGAGAGGAAGGTGGCGTGGGACAGGCACTTGAGATACCACCAGTCCCGCAGCTCCCCCTGAACCCGATCCACCCATCCCGTGGTGCCCACGACCAGCCCGCCGGGCCGCAGCAGCGCGGCCAGGCGGCGCATCATGTCCACCGGGTCCGGTAGGTGCTCGAACACCTCGGTCATGGTGATGAGGTCCAGGGAGGCCGGGGCCAGGTCCTCCAGCCGCCGGAAGCGGCGCAGCATCTCCGGCAGCAGGTCGCGGCGGAAGCCGTGGCCCGCAAAGGCCTCGGCCGCGGCCTCGAACTGGAGGGTCAGGTCCGTGGCCAGGGCGTTGAATCCCGAGGCCAGGAGATAGTTGTAGCTCAGGCCCGACCCGCAGCCGAAGACCAGGATCTTGGCCGAACGCGGCAGGCCGTGCAGGCGCAGGAAGGCGTCCACCATGGTCAGCTCGCGCACGGCGCGGTTCACCTGGCGGTCCGGGGCGTCGCCCAGGCCCGGGAGCTCGGTGACGCTCCGCCGGTCCTCGGGCAGGGCCTCGAAGGCCGGGTGGAAGAGCAGGCCGCAGCGCGGGCACTGGTAATAGGGGCGTTCGTAGCCCGCGGGCAGCACCCGGGCCTCGATGATGGGCTCGGCCCCGGGCGCGCGGGTGAAGCGCAGCAAGGCCGGCGCGCCGCAGATCTTGCACGGCCAGGCGTCCGGCGGGGCCTCGCCCGCCGCGGGGTTCCAGCCGGGCGCGTCAGGCGCAGGCATGGCAGACGGCCTCGGGGGTCAGGACGGCCTGGACAAAGGCCCGGCCGCCCGGCAGCAGCCGCAGCTCCGCATCCACCAGCCGGCGGCTCCACTGCGCAAAGCGGCGCAGCTCCGGATCGGACGCCTCCAGGGACGCCAGGCAGCGGCGCACGTAGGCCCGGTAGGAGCGCTCCAGCAGGTGGGCCTGCTCGCCCGTGGGCTCGGTTCCGGCCACGTGGCGGCCGACGATCATGGCGAAGCGGTCGTGGTGCAGGGCGAAGGTCTCGGCCCCGCGCCGGGAGATGCAGAATTCCCGGTGCGCCCGGGCGAACTCGGGGTCGCGCGCGGCCAGGAAGGTGAAGCTCTTGAGCTGCCAGGGCGCGAGCCGGAAGCCCAGCCCGGCCTCCCGGGCCATGGCGTACCAGTCCGTGGCGAAGGTGTTCATGTGCACCGGGGTGAACAGGCTGGCGGGAAAGTCCCAGGCCGCATAGCTGGATTCGCTGAGGGAGCAGTTGACGAGCAGGCCGTCCGGGGCCAGGGCCCGGCAGCACTCCCCGGCGGTGAAGACCGGGGTGGCGCTCATGTTGGTGGCCTCCAGGGAGACCAGCAGATCCACCGAGTCCGTGGCCAGGGGCAGGGGCCGGGTGAAGTCGGCCACGCGGAATTCCAGGTTGGGCCGGGCGAAGCCGTGGCGGCAGACCTCGATGGAGGCGGCGCTGTAGTCGTAGCCCACGACCCGGGCCTCGGGAAACTCCCGGGCCAGGCGGTCGGTGGTGTTGCCCAGGCCGCACCCCAGCTCCACGATGGTCCGGGGGGCGGCGGCTAGGTGGGCCTTGAGGAACGGCTCGATCTCGGCGTAGCGGTCCCCGACCAGGGCGTATTTCCGGCAGTCCCACTCTTCGGGGGGGCGGTTCAGCAGCATGTCCCGGTTTTTTTGCACCAGCCGGTCGTTGTGGCGGTTGGGCTGCTTGACCAGGGTCAGGGGGACGTCATCGGGCCGACGCTCCTCCGGCAGGGTCCCCTGCACCTCGGTGAAGGGGTGCAGGACCACGGCGGCCACCCGGTTGCTCAGCACCTGCTGGGCCAGCCGGGTGCAGAAGGTCGCGGCGTCCCCGCCCAGGAAGACCCAGTCCGCCCCGAAGGCCGCATGGGGCTCCGCGTCGCGCTCGGTGCGGTAGTACCTGTGGTAGGCCACGTCCATGAGGGGAAAGACGAAGGGCGCCCGGGAGGTCATGAGCGACCCGCGGAACCGGATGAAGAAGCAGCGCAGGTCGCCCAGGTCCAGGGGGGCGGGGGCGCGCCGCTCCAGCCGGATGCGGGTCTTGAAGATGGTCTCCAGGGCCTGCCCCAGGCCGGGGGCGGCCTCGGACGGACAGAACAGGTGCAGGGTGCGTGTCATGCCGTGCTCGTGGGTTGAATATGCCGGGTCACGAAAGAAATGCAAAATGCATTCCTCCCTCACCCGGCCTCATCCGGCACAGGAGCGGGGCGGCGTTCAGAGCAGCCAGACGTCCACGAGGGTCCCGGCCTCCAGCCCTTCGGCCGCGGCCGGGATGGGCATGAGCCCGTCGGAGCGCAGCAGGGTGCGCAGCAGCCCGGACTTGCCGGTCACGGGCGTGGCCAGGGGCGGGCGCCCGGCGCGCTCGGCCAGGGCCACGCGCACGAAGTCCTCGCGTCCGGGCTTGGAGGCCTGGTTGCGCGCCAGCTCGGCCCGGCGCAGGGGCCGCCGCGGCGCGGTGAAGGCGCGCGGGTCCCCGGCCAGGTGGCGGATGAGCGGGCAGGCCAGCACCACGGCCACCACCTGGGCCGAGGCCACCTGTCCGGGCAGGCCGAGCACCGGGGTATCCCCCACGCGGCCCAGCAGGGTGGGCTTGCCCGGGCTGATGGCCACGCCGTGGGCCAGCAGCTCCGAGTCGGGCAGGGCGGTGAGGGCGGCCACCGTGAGGTCGCGCACGCCCACGGAGCTGCCCCCGGAGATGCACACCAGGTCCGAGCGCTCCACCGCGTCCGAGAGGGCGCGGGTGAGGCGGCCCAGGTCGTCGGGCACGATGCCCAGGCGCTCGGGCAGGCCCCCGGCCTCGGCGGCCAGGGCGGCCAGGGCCAGGGCGTTGACGTCGCGCACCCGGCCGGGCCCGGCGGGCTCGGTGAAGGGCACCAGCTCGTCGCCCGAGGACAAAATGCCCACGCGCGGGCGGCGGCGGGCGAGGATATCCGGTGTTCCCAGGGCGGCCAGCAGGGCCAGCTCGGGCGCGGCCAGGCGGGTCCCGGCGGTCAGGGCCTCGGTTCCGGCGCGGGCGTCCTCCCCGGCCTGCATGACGTGCTCGCCCGGGGCCACGCTCTTGCGGATCTCGATGAGGTCCCCGGCGCGGTCGGCGTGCTCCACCATGACCACGGCGTCGGCCCCCTCGGGCAGCCAGCCGCCGGTGGGGATGGCGGCGCACTGTCCCGGGCCCACCTGGAGGTCGGGCAGGCGGTCGATGCGGATCTCGCCTACGGGCTCCAGATAGGCGGGGTTGGACTCCGAGGCCCCGAAGGTGTCGCGGGCGAAGACCGCGAAGCCGTCCATGCCCGCGCGCGGGGCCGGGGGCAGGTCCTCGGGGGCGGTCACCCCCGCGGCCAGAAAGCGTCCGGCGGCCTCGGCGAGCGGCGCGGTCTCGCCGGGCAGGGGGGAGAAGGCCGCCAGCAGGGCCTCGAATTCGGGCCGGGGCAGGACGTCGAGAAAACCGTGATCGCGGGACATGCGGCTACCCGATGTGAATGTCGATGGGCCCGGGGCCCACGCCCTTGAGCGCGCTGAGCATGCCCCGGATGCCCGAGGCCACCATGTCGGCCACAAAGGACTTCATGGCCAGCTCGCGGCCGTTGATGCGCACGGAGATGGACTCGTCGCGGGCGGCGCAGTCGTCCAGACCGGCCTGTCCGGCCACGATCTCCCGGGCCAGGGCGGCGCAGCCCTTGCGGCCGCAGGCCCCGCAGCTCAGCCCGGGCAGCAGGAAGCCGCGCTCCAGGATGAGCCGGGCCAGTCCGGCCGGGTCGGCCTCGGCCGGGTCCAGGACGGCCAGGGCCAGGCCGCGGTCCAGGGCCTCCACGTCGTCGCCCGGGCGGGCCAGGACGATGCGCGGCAGGTAGCCCAGGTCCTTGCCGCCCTCCACCAGCAGGGTGTCGGCGTCCAGCAGGGGCACCAGGTCGTAGAGGGGGCGGCGGCGGGCCCAGCTGACGAAGCTCTCCTTGTCGGAGATGCCGGCCACCACCGGGGCCAGGGTCTTGAACCGGGCGGTGTCGGTGTCGGCGGGCTCGTCGAAGCCGGTCTCCGAGCACTTGACCACGGCCGTGCGGCGGCCCAGGCGCTCCATCTCCCGGAGCAGCTGCTCCACCAGGGTGGTCTTGCCGGACTTCTTGAACCCGACGACGGAGGCGGCGATCATGGCGTTTTTCTCCTTCGCTCCGGCCGCGGAGCGGCGTGGCGGTGTTCCGTGTTCGTTCGGGGCCGGGCGGTCCCGGCGCAGGGCGGGGACGCAGGGCCCCGGCCCGGCGCGGCGGCCGGCCCATGGCGGGCCGTCCGGCGCGCTTAGGGCTGGCCGTGCACGATCTCGGTGCCGATGCCGGTATCGGTGAAGAGTTCGAGCAGCACGCAGTTCTCCACGCGGCCGTCGATGATGTGGGCCTTCTCCACCCCGCCCATGAGGGCCTCCAGGCAGCACTCCAGCTTGGGGATCATGCCGCCGCTGGCCACGCCGTTGTGGATGGCCTCGAAGGCCTCCTGGCGGGTCATGGTGCTGATGAGCTCGCCGCTGGGGTCCAGCAGCCCGGGCACGTCGGTGAGCAGGTGCAGGCGCTTGGCCCCCATGGCCGCGGCCACGGCCCCGGCCACGGCGTCGGCGTTGATGTTGTAGGTCTCGCCGTTCTCGTCCACGCCCACCGGGGCGATGACCGGGATGAACCCCTCCTTTTCCAGGGAGCGGATCACGGCGGTGTTGATGCGCGTCACCTGGCCCACCTTGCCCAGGTCGATGATCTCGGGCGGGGCGTCCTTGCGGGACACGGCGAATTCCTTCTTCTCGGCCTTGATGAGCATGCCGTCCTTGCCCGAGAGGCCCACGGCCTGGCCGCCGTTGATGTTGATGAGGTTCACGATCTCCTTGTTCACCTTGCCCACCAGGACCATCTCCACCACGTCCATGGTGGCGGCGTCGGTGACGCGGTGGCCCTGCTTGAACTCGCTCTGGATGTTCAGGGCCTTGAGCATCTGGCCGATCTGCGGCCCGCCGCCGTGGACCACCACGGGGTTCACGCCCACGTACTTGAGCAGGATGACGTTGAGGGCGAAGCTCTTCTTGAGGGCCTCGTCCACCATGGCGTGGCCGCCGTACTTGATGACCACGGTGCGGTGGTAGAATTCGCGGATGTAGGGCAGGGCCTCGATGATGAGGTTGGCGCGCTTGCTCTCGCGCGTCATGTCGCGCACGGCGGTGGTCTTCATGGCCGCTCCTTGGGGCCGGCTCCGCGCGACGCGGGGCCGGGAGGGTGATCCGACGATCATCCCCCAGGGACGCGGCCCTGTCAATGTCGGGCCGTGCGGCCCTCGGGGCGTGGCGGGCCGGGACAAACCGACATGTTGCCCCGGCCCGGGCGTGGTTTCGGGAGGCGGGGGGCGCGGTCAGAAGTTGCGCAGCACCACGGGCCCGGAGCGGTCGCCCAGGCGGGCCCGCAACTCCAGGTAGTCCTGCACCCCCTGGTCCACGCAGTCGGCCATGGCCTGGTCCAGCTTCTCGAAGGGTGTGGGATGATTGCGGGAAACCAGGCGGGAGCCGTCCCCGGTGGTGAGATCCACGCAGAACAGGGCCTGGCGGGGCGGGGTTGCGGAGCGGATGCGCTCCACGGGCTGATAGGCGTCGATCTGGAGGTTGGCCTCGGCCAGGTGCCGGGCGTGGCGGTTGATGGCCGCCACGGTGCCGGGCAGGCTGCCCGCGGTCAGCCCGTACTGATCGCGAAGCTCCTGCGGGCACAGAATATTCATGGAGACGAGCGGGCGCAATGGCCGGGACAGGTCGAGGCGGTATCGGGCCGCTCCGAGCAGCAGGGCCAGGGTGGCGAACAGGCCTGCGAGGAGGCCGAGCAGTGCGGACCGGGACAACTTCACGACAATGACCGCCAACATGGAGAGGGGGCGCTCATTGAATTCCTAGTACCAAACTCTGATTTTAAGCAAGGCGGAATGTGTGACGATTTCGGGTCGGGCCGCGTCGCCGCCGTTGCCATTTTGACCCGCTTGGGTCAGTATGGGCAGCATCGCGCCCTGGGGACCGCTGTGGGACGGCCGGGGCAAAGCGAGGGTATGGGGTTGGCCAAGGCCAAAGGCGAGGACAAGGGCAAGGTCGAGGAGTATTGCGTCCCCGAGGAGGGGCGGCTCCAGTGCGCCTGCTCCAGGGCCGTGGTCACCAAGACCGGCACCGGCGCCACCACCCGGCGGCATTTCCGCAAGCAGTTCTTCTATCTCCAGCAGCTTACCGACGACGAGTTCGGCATGTGGGCGGTGAACGCCAACCACGTGCCCGTGGGGACCAGGAGTTCCGTGACCCTGGCGCAGGTCATGGCC
>JBFWIY010000118.1:0-7266 GCA_050255855.1 Desulfovibrionaceae bacterium | reverse complement strand
GAGTACATCTCCCACGCCATGCCCGGGGAGGAGGCCCGGTCCGCGGGCCGCGCCCGGCCCACCCAGGACCCGCGCTTCAAGCCCGGCCCGGCCCCGGCCGCCCCGGGCCAGGAGCCCGAGGAGAAGAAGACCCCCCTGGAGGAGTTCACCGTCAACCTCACCGAGCGCGCCGCCCAGGGCCGCATCGACCCGCTCATCGGCCGCGAGAGCGAGCTGGAGCGCACCGTGGAGGTCCTGGCCCGCCGCCGCAAGAACAATCCCATCTTCGTGGGCGACCCCGGCGTGGGCAAGACGGCCATGGCCGAGGGCCTGGCCCTGCGCATCGTCAAGGGCGATGTGCCGCGCGAGTTCCTGGACGCCGAGGTCTACGCCCTGGACATGGGCGCGCTGCTGGCTGGCACCAAATACCGCGGCGACTTCGAGGCCCGGCTCAAGGGCGTGCTGGCCGAGCTGGTGAAGCAGGAGAACGCCATCCTCTTCGTGGACGAGATCCACACCATCGTGGGGGCGGGCTCGGTGTCCGGCGGCTCGCTGGACGCCTCCAACCTGCTCAAGCCGTTTTTGCAGTCGGGCGAGATCCGCTGCATCGGCTCCACCACCTACGAGGAGTTCAAGAACTACTTCGAGAAGGACCGGGCCCTGTCCCGCCGCTTCCAGAAGATCGAGATCGCCGAGCCCAGCGTGGACGACACCGTGGAGATTCTCAAGGGGCTCAAGCCCTATTACGAGGACTTCCACCAGGTGCGCTACACCCAGCCCGCCCTGCGGGCCGCGGCCGAGCTTTCGGCGCGCCACGTCAACGACCGCTTCCTGCCCGACAAGGCCATCGACGTCATCGACGAGGCCGGGGCGCGCTACAAGCTGGGCGGCCGCCGCCGCAAGGACGACCGCATCACCGTGAGCGACGTGGAGCACGTGGTGGCGCGCATGGCCCGCATCCCGGCCGGGCGGCTCTCCGTGTCCGACCGCGGACGCCTCCAGAACCTGGAGTCCGAGCTCAAGGCCCAGGTCTTCGGCCAGGACCAGGCCGTGGAGCTGCTGGCCAAGGCCATCAAGCGCTCGCGCGCGGGCATGCGCCAGCACGGCCGCCCCACGGGCTGCTTCCTGCTCACCGGCCCCACCGGCGTGGGCAAGACCGAGCTGGCCCGCCAGCTGGCCCAGGTCATGGGCGTGAACTTCCAGCGCTACGACATGAGCGAGTACATGGAGAAGCACGCCGTGGCCCGGCTCATCGGCTCGCCCCCGGGCTACGTGGGCTTCGACCAGGGCGGCCTGCTCACCGACGGCGTGCGCAAGAACCCGCACTGCGTGGTGCTGTTCGACGAGATCGAAAAGGCCCACCCGGACGTGTTCAACATCCTGCTCCAGGTCATGGACTAC
This sequence comes from Desulfovibrionaceae bacterium, assembly GCA_050255855.1. GTDB lineage: Bacteria > Desulfobacterota > Desulfovibrionia > Desulfovibrionales > Desulfovibrionaceae. Next base: position 5,886 of record JBFWIY010000118.1, on the reverse strand, counting down.
GCCACCCTGACGGACAACTCCGGCCGCAAGGCCGACTTCCGCCACGCCGTGCTGCTCATGACATCCAACGCGGGCGCGCGCGAGATGAGCAAGGGGGCCATCGGCTTCACCCGCGACGGCGCGGGCGAGCAGCGCGACGAGGCGTTGAAGGCCATCGAGAAGCTCTTCAGCCCCGAGTTCCGCAACCGGCTGGACGGCGTGGTGCCCTTCAAGGGCCTGGACCACGACGTCATGGAGCGCATCGTGGACAAGTTCGTGGCCGAGCTCAACGACCAGCTGGCCGACCGCCGGGTCAAGGTGACGCTCACCGACGAGGCCCGGGGCCTGCTGGCCCGCAAGGGCTACGACCCGGCCTTCGGCGCGCGGCCCATGGCCCGGTTCATCCAGAGCGAGATCAAGGACGCCATCGCCGACGAGCTGCTCTTCGGCCGGCTCACCCACGGCGGCGAGGTGCTGGTGGAGCTCAGCGAGCAGGGCCGGGCCGAGGCCGCCAAGGCCGAGGCCGAGCCCAAGGGCAAGCACTCCGACGCCCCGCGCGGCCCGTCCGGAGACTTCGACTTCCGCTACCTGCCCCCCCAGGGCAGGACCGTGGTCCAGTAACCCGAACCCCATCAGGGCGGCCTTGACCGGGCCGCCCTTTTTCACGCCCGGAGTCCAGCCATGAACACCTATTGCCTGGTCCGTCCCGAGCACCTGAACCACCACGGCTACCTGTTCGGCGGCAGCATGCTCAAGTGGGTGGACGAATACGCCTGGCTCACCGCCTCCCTGGACTTTCCTCGCTGCCCGCTCGTGACCATGGCCCTCAACGACATCGTGTTCAAGGAGCGCATCAAGAACGGCTCCATCCTGCGCTTCTCCGTGCTGCCCGACCACCAGGGCCGCACCTCCATGACCTACACCGTGGAGGTCTTCGCCGACGCCCCGGGCGATGCGGTGGAGCGCCTGGTCTTCGCCACGCGCATCACCTTCGTGCACGTGGGCCCGGACGGCTGCAAGGCCCCGCTGCCCGCGCGCGCCGTCTACCGCTCCCAGTCCCCCGGTTCCCTTCCGGGCGCGCAGGCGCTATCCTGAGCCGGTGGTGATCTACCGCCTGTTCGAAGAACCCCTGTTCCCCGATCCCGAGGAGGCCGACGCCGACGGGCTCCTGGCCATCGGCGGGGACCTCTCGCCCATCCGCCTGCTCAACGCCTACAGCTGCGGCATCTTTCCCTGGTACAACGAGCGCTCGCCCATCCTGTGGTGGTCCACGGACCCGCGCCTGGTGCTCTTCCCGTCCGAGCTGCACGTGCCCGCGAGCCTCGCCAAGACCCTGCGCCGCGGGCGCTTCACCTTCACCTTCGACCGCGACTTCGCCGGGGTGATCCGGGCCTGCGCGGCCACGCCCCGGCCCGGCCAGGGCGGCACCTGGCTGGTGCCGGAGATGATCGAGGCCTACATCGAGCTGCACCGCCTGGGCTTCGCCCACAGCTGCGAGGCCTGGGAGGGCGCGGCCGGGGAGGGCGACCTGGCCGGGGGCGTCTACGGCGTGGCCCTGGGTTCGGCCTTTTTCGGGGAGAGCATGTTCTACCGCGTGCCCGAGGCCAGCAAGGCGGCCCTGGTGACGCTGGTGCGGGCCCTGGAGGGCTGGGGCTACCGGATGATGGACTGCCAGCAGTCCACGGCGCACATGCGGCGCTTCGGCGCGCGGGAGGTCACCCGGCGCGACTTCCTGGCGCGCCTGGCGGCCTGCCTGCGCGACCCGGACCTCTCGGGCTGCTGGCCGGTGGGGCGGCCGGCTACTTGACGAACAGCGGGATGGGGTTCTTCAGCAGGGACCGCGGGATGGCGTCGGAGCGCGGGGCCAGCTTGGGCCGCGGCTTGAGGTAGGAGTTGCCGCAGACCTGGCAGTGCCAATGGCGCTCCTGTTCCTGGAGCCGGATGAGCTGGCCTTCGCGGTCGTAGCAGACCTGGCAGAAGGGCCCGTCCGGGCGGCCGCCGTCGCGCACCCAGTATTTCTGGCCGTCGAACTGCATGCTGGAGGCCAGGTCCAGCACGTCGGAGACCTCCTGGAGCTGGCGGCGCAGGGACTCGTTCTCCTCGAACAGGGCCAGGAACTCGTCCTGGAGCCCGGCGAGCAGGGTCTGGGCCTCATCGAACCGGCCCTGTCGGGCCAGCTCCAGGGCCTGGCGGAACCCGGTGACGTTGATCAGCGTGCCCATGCGTGCTCCCGTGTTGCGGATCTGGGGATTCGCCCCATACATGCGCCCTATCGGATGGATGCAGGGCGGTCTTTAGGGGAGCAGGCCGAAAATCTTGGCCGAACGGGTCAGGAATATCGCGCCCAGCACCAGGATCAGGGCCAGGACCAAGCGCTGGTAGCGCCGGGTGGAGACGCGCCGGAACAGGGCCATGCCCGCGGCCAGGCCCAGGGCCGTGCCCGGCGCGGCCTCGGCCAGCAGCCGCAGCACCGCGCCGTCCACCAGCCCCGCCGCGGCCTGGGCCGCGCAGGCCACCACGCCGGATCCCACGAAAAAGCTGGTCATCAGCCCCTTGATCTCCTCCTTGGGCCAGGGCTGGGCCGAGGCGTAGAGGATCACGGGGGGCCCGCCCGCGCCGATGCTCCCGCCCAGCAGGCCCGAGGCCACCCCGGCCGCGGCGGCCCAGCCCCCGCCCGGGCTGCGGCGCGGCCGCCAGCCCGAGAGCCCGAGGGCTCCGTGGGCCGTGAGGCAGACCCCGAGCAGGAGCATGAGCCAGACCTCGGGGGCCATGGAGAGGATGCGGGTCCCGGCCAGGGTGGCGGGGACCACGGCCACGAACAGGATGGCCAGTTCGCGCCGGTGCCCGCCGCCCCGCAGCCCCCAGGCCAGCACCAGGTTCACGGCCAGGGCGGCGAGCAGGGTGGCCGGGACGATGCTCCGGATGGGAAAGGCGAAGGCCAGCAGGGGCAGGGCCACCAGGATGTAGCCGAACCCGGTGAGTCCGTGGATGAAGCCGGCCAGCAGGGTGACGGCCGAGACGAGGGGCAGGTCGTGCATGATGGGGATCCCGGAGGCGGGCGTACTGCAAATCCCCCGGGGTGTCACGATTGATCTTTTCGGCCGGGTGTATCAATGTACCGGCAATGTTTCCGCCGTGTTGCCGTGGCGGCGGGCGATTCGAGGAGCGCCATGCCCTTGCCTCATCTGAACATCTGTCTGGTGCACGGACGGCCGGAGCTGGCGGCCCGCTGGCGGGACCAGGGACACGCGGTCCGGCACCTGACCCCCGAGGGGACCATCGTGGACCTCGGGGCCGAGCTGGCCGCCCAGGGCTTCCGGCCCGACCTGGTGGTCCAGGTGGAGCGCCTGGGCCCGCGCACCCTGCTGCGCGGCCTGGACGCCCTGGACTGCCGCAAGGTCTTCTGGAGCGTGGACACCCACCTCAACCTGCACTGGCACGGCTACTATTCCCGGCTCTTCGACCTGACCTGCACCACCCAGCACGGCTGGGTCCCCCGGCTGGGGCGCGAGGGCGCGCCGCGCGCCGCCTGGCTGCCCTGGTTCGGGGAGCGCCGTCCCTTCCGGCCCCATGCCGCCCGGGCCCGCGACGTGGGCTTCGTGGGCCGCGTCTCGGAGCACCGTCCGGCCCGGGCCTGGCTCATGGCCTTTCTGAAGGAGCGCTGCGGCCTGGCCCCGGTGCAGGGCCTGGGGCGCGCCGCCCTGCTGGCCTACTACGACGATACCCGGCTGGTCCCCAACGAATCCATCCTGGGCGAGGTGAACTTCCGGCTCTTCGAGGCCGCGTCCTGCGGCTGCGCCGTGCTCAACCCGGACTCCGGCGAGGACCCCGGCGAGCTCTTCGAGCCCGGGCGCGAGGTGGTCCTGGTGCGCGACGTGCTGGAGCTGCGCTGGGAGCTGGACCGGCTGCTGGCCGACCGCGCCGCGGCGGAGAGCCTCGGCCTGGCGGCCTGGGAGCGGGTGCGCCGCAGCCATCTGGCCGAGCACCGCGCCGACCGCCTGCTGGAGCTGGCCGCGGACCTCCCGGCCGGGGCGGCGCGCGGACCCGCGGCCCGGGCGGCCTTCGCCATGACCCTGCTGGCCGCCTGGGAGGGCGACATGCTCCCCCTGCACTATCCCCAGGTGCTGGAGCTGGTGCACGGCCTGCCGGACGAGCCCGAGGCCCAGGCCCTGGCCCTGCGCGTGCTGATCTTCGCCGGGGCCCGGCGCGAGGTGGAGGCCCGGCTGGACGCCCTGGCCGCGGTCCTGCCCCGGGAGCCCGGGCGGGTGGAGGACCCGCGCCTGGCCGCGGCGGCCTCCCTGGCGGCCCTGCGCCTGGAGCGCTGGGACCTGGCCAAGGCCTTCTGGTACGGCCATGCCCGGGCCGGCGGCCTGCCCGGGCCGGAAAAGCCCGAGGGGCCGGTGGCCCTGCACCGCATCTGGGCGCGGGAGCTGGCCCGGGCCGGGCGGCGTCGCCGCGGCGGCTTTTTGTTCCGCGAGGGCGAGCACCTGCCGTGCACGGCCCTGGAGTGCCTGGTGGGGGCGTTGCAGCTCGATCCGGAGGACCAGGAGACCACCCGCCGTCTGGCCGCCATGACCACGGGCATGGCCGGGGCCGAGCCGTCCCGGCTGGCCTTTCTCTCGGACATGGCCCTGCGCGCCCCGCGCGACTGGCGCCGGGCCCTGGAGCTGGGGCTGGCCAACCTGGAGGTCTGGCGGCTGCGCGAGGGCCTGGCGGACCTCATCCAGGCCCGCGACCTGGCCCGGGACGCCGGGGAGGCCGACCGCTTCCAGCGCCTGCTGACCGCGCGCGACCGCCGCGGCCTGGCTGCCGCGGCCCTGACCGCCGCCGGGGCCTGAGCCCGGCTCAGCTCCCGGCCGGGTCGAGCACCAGGGGCGGGTGCTGGGCCAGGTTGTAGAGGCCGTGCAGGGGCACGGTGAGGTGGCAGCTCGGGATCTTCTCGAACCGGATGAGGCCGATGTTCTTGCCCTCGGTGACGTCGCTCAGGGCGGGCAGGCCCACGGGCACGGGAAAGCTCAGGGGGCGGCTCTCCAGGCGCGACAGGCGGGTGGCGTACTGGGTCTTGAGAAAGGCCAGCACCTGGTCGCGCTCGGCCGGGGTGAAGGACTCCAGCACCACCCGGCGGGCCGAGGCCGCGTCGCCGGGCGCGCCGGGCATGGGCTCGCCCAGCAGCTCGTCCCAGGGCAGGGCGGCCTCCTCGGCCGGGTCCCAGGCCGGACGGAAGAGGTGCACCTGCACGTCGCGCCGGCCCTTGAAGCTCATGATGGTCATGGCCAGGGTCCAGGCGCGGTCCACGGGCAGCGGGGCGACGGGGTCGATGACGAGAAATTCCATGGCGGCCTCCCGGGCGTAGGGTTGGGGAACCCCTCCCTGATACGAAGTTTCCGGCCCGGGCTCAAGACGTTGCGACGCCCCGGACGGCCCTTTTCCCGTTTGCCGGGAGCGGGCGGCCGAGCCTTGTGGCCTGGCGGGGTTTCGGGTAGTTTCCGGGGGCGCACGGCGCGGCCGTTTCCGGGCGCATCCCGGGCCGCCGCGTCTCCCGTTCACTCCCGGCCCGGGCTTGCGCCCGGTGGATCACCATCACCATGGACGCCCGTTTCCAGCTCGTCAGCGACTACACCCCCACCGGCGACCAGCCCGAGGCCATCGCGGCCCTGGCGGAGAACCTGCGCGCCGGGGTGCGCGCCCAGGTGCTCCTGGGGGCCACGGGCACGGGCAAGACCTTCACCATGGCCAACGTGGTGGCCGAGCTGAACCGGCCCACCCTGGTGCTCGCCCCCAACAAGACCCTGGCCGCCCAGCTCTACGGCGAGTTCAAGAACCTGTTCCCGCACAATGCCGTTGAGTATTTCGTCAGCTATTACGATTACTACCAGCCCGAGGCCTACCTGCCGCACTCGGATACCT
>JBFWIY010000117.1:4217-7272 GCA_050255855.1 Desulfovibrionaceae bacterium | reverse complement strand
ACAGGGCCTCCACGTTCACCCCCTCCCGGAGCAGGAACAGGGCCAGCTCGAAGGGGCTGCCGTTGATGCTGCACCCCACGGCCACGGACCGGCCGCGCAGGGGGGCGAGCAGGGGCTCGGCCGCCTTGCGCGCGGCCTGCTCGCGGCCGACCACGTCCAGGGGCCGCCCCACGGCCGCGCCGATGGCCTCGTACTGCCCCCGGATGGTGTCGAACCCGTAGGACGTGGGCGCGAAGCAGGCGGGGATGCCCATCTCCCGCTCCATCTTGCCGCTCAGCCCGTTGGCCAGGGGGTGCAGCACCACCGAGGCCCGGGCGTGGGCCATGCCCGCGAACTCCTGGAGGTCCCGGCACAGGGGGATCTGGAGCACCCGGGAGACCCCCGCCTCGGCCAGGACCTGGTAGAGCTCGCCGCTCTCGGACAGGGGCATGAAGGTGCCCAGCAGGTTCACCGCGTTCTCGTCCGGCACGCGGGGCTCGTGTTTGAGGAAGTCGAAGAAGGTGGTGTAGGCCGCGGTGAAGGGCGAGTCCTTGAGCCCGATGGTGATGGGGGCCATGGCCCCGAGGATGACGCGGCGGCCGGTGTCGGCCTCCAGGCGGTGGATGACCCCGGTGAAGTCCGTGCCCAGGATGTAGTCCGGGCAGCCCACGATGAGGAAGATGACCTTTTCGTCGCGCCGGGCCGCGATGTCCCGGACGCCTTGCTCCACCTTGGCCAGGTGGTTGCCCAGGGTCATGTCCAGCTCGGACACGCAGAGCATGTGGAAGCGCCCGGTGAAGCCGCGCGCGTGGGCCATGAAGGCCGAGTGGCGCAGGCAGGCCGAGGGCCCGGCCATGACGGCCACGGACTCGGGCAGCAGCAGGCAGGTCTCGATGACCCCCCAGCCCGCCAGGTTGGGCCCCACGCCCTCCAGCGGGGCGAAGGGGAAGTCGGATTTCTCGCGCAGGTGTTCGATCCTGATTCGGGCGTGATCCAGATCCATGAAGGTATCCTCGTGATTCCGGTGGTTCAGGCGGCGCGTTCGGCGTCCGCGAAGCCGACGATGGTCCGGGCCAGGTCGAAGAACCGGGCCGAGGTGGGCAGGTTCCGGTCGCCCTCCACGATGGTGCGGCCCTGCTCCTCGAAGCGGTGGATGGCCGTGTCGCGCGGGATCACGCCGATGACCTCGGTGTCCATCTCCCGGGCGAAGTCCTGGACCCGCTCCACCTCGTCGGCCATGTCGCGGCAGTTGAGGATCAGCCCGCCCAGCTCGGCGTAGTTGCGGTCCGCGAAGTTGCGCAGGGCCAGGATGATGTTCTTGGCGGCCAGCAGGGCCATCTTCTCGCCCGAGGTGACGATGCAGACCTTGTCCGCGAAGCCCTCGCGCATGGGCACGGCGATGCCGCCGCACACGATGTCGGCCAGGATGTCGTAGAGCACCACGTCCGGCCGGAAGGCCTGGTAGGCGCCCATCTCGTCCAGCAGCTCGAAGGCCGTGAGCATGCCGCGGCCGAAGCAGCCCACCCCGGGGGTGGGGCCGCCCACCTCCAGGCAGGCCACCCCGGCGAATCCGCGCCGGGCGATCTCCTCCAGGCGCTGCGGGCGGCCGTGCTCCTGGAGGTATTGCAGGATGGGCGGGGGCGTGGCGCCGCCCAGCAGGTTGATGGTGGAGTCGGTCTTGGGGTCGCAGCCCAGCTGCATGACGCCGTACCCCGTGAGCCCCAGGGCGGCGGAGATGCCGGAGGTCACGGTGGACTTGCCGATGCCGCCCTTGCCGTAGATGGCTACCTTGATCAAAGCGTTGCTCCTTGCCGTTTGAGGGAATGCCCCTTGCCTTCGTCCACGGTCCGCCCGGCCCGGGCCAGCACGCGCCGGGCCTCGTCCACGGAGACGTAGCGTTTGTGGGTGGTGATCTGGAATTCGTACTCGATCTTGTCGGCCCTGCTTTTCAGGAACGGGTTGCAGTTGGGCATGATGACGTTGGCCCCGCCCTGGGTGAGCGCCCGGTACTGGCCGTGGTCCGGGTCCAGGGTGGCCACGGTGTTGGCCGCGGCCATGTGGGTGTTGCCCGTGACCAGGCGGGTCAGGGCGAAGACGCGGAGCATGAGCTCCATGTCCCCGGCCGGGTCGTCCCGGAGCGGGGTCTGGGCGTGGGGGATGAAGGGGCCGATGTTGATCATGTCCGGCTGGAAGTCCTGGAAGAACAGGATGTCGTCGCAGAGGTCCTCCAGGGTCTGGCCGGGCAGGCCCACGATGTCGCCCACGCCCACCTGGAAGCCCAGCTCGCGCAGCTCGTGGATGGCCCGCAGCCGGTCCTCCAGCTTCAGGCCCGGGCGCATGCGGGCGTAGAGCGCCGGGTTCATGGTCTCGTGCTTCATGAGGTAGCGGGCCGCCCCGGCGTGGCGGAAGGCTCGCAGGTCCGCGCGGGAGCGCTGGCCCAGGCTCAGGGTGATGGCCACGTCGGCCCGGTCCAGGATGCGCTCGATGATGGAGCAGAGCATGTCCCGGGTGTAGTGGAGGTCCTCGCCGGACTGGAGCACCACGGTCCTGAGCCCGGCGTCGGCCACGGCCAGGGCCGTGTCCACGATCTGGTCCTCGGTCATGCGGAAGCGCTCGCAGCGGTCGTTGTCCTTGAGCAGGCCGCAGTAGAGGTCGTTGCAGCGGCAGTGGTTGGAGAAATGGACCACGCCGCGCAGCTGGGCCGCATCCCCCACCTGCTCCCGGCGGACCCGGTCGGCCTGGGCGAACAGCGCGTCCTGGCCGGTCTCGTCCCGGAGCGCGTCAAGAATCTCGTCGCGTTTCATGTCGGTTTGTCCCGTATTGTCCGTTATTTTGCGGCCACCACCGCGATCGCGCCGGTGTCGGCGTCCTCCACGACCAGGTGGCAGGCGTTGCAGGGGTCCAGGGCGTGCACGGTGCGCAGGATCTCCAAGGGGCGGTCCGGGTCGGCCACCGGGGTGCCCAGCAGGGCCTGCTCCAGGGGGCCGCGCCGGCCGTGCGAATCGCGCGGGGAGAAGTTCCACAGGGTGGGGATGCGATAGTCGTGGGCCGCGATGCGGCGGTCCTCCAGCCGGAT
>JBFWIY010000117.1:0-4117 GCA_050255855.1 Desulfovibrionaceae bacterium | reverse complement strand
CCACCGGGGTGCCCAGCAGGGCCTGCTCCAGGGGGCCGCGCCGGCCGTGCGAATCGCGCGGGGAGAAGTTCCACAGGGTGGGGATGCGATAGTCGTGGGCCGCGATGCGGCGGTCCTCCAGCCGGATGGTGTGGGTGAGCATGCCGCGCGGCACCTCCACCCGGCCCGTGCCCTGGCCCGAGGACGGCAGGCGCACGGCCGCGCGCCCGGGGGCGCGGGCCGGGTCCGGCCCGTCCGATGGATCCAGCTCGTCCAGCCAGGCCAGGGCCGCCTCGGCCAGCACCGAGGCCTCCATGCCCCGGGCCAGCACCCGCCCCAGGGTGGAGTTCAGGGCCGCCGGGCCGAGGCCGCAGGCGTCCAGGGTGCGGCGCACCACGCGGCGCACCGGCTCCCGGCCCCGGACCCAGGCTCCCAGCACCCGGGCCAGGGGGCCCGCCTCGCAGGCCTCGAAGTCCGGTTCGCTGGCGTCGTCGCCCGCCTCGCGGCCGAGCCGGGGCGCGGGCAGCCAGGCGAACTCGCCCTGGCCCCAGCGGAAGCCTGGCCCGCGCCCGTCCGGGCGCAGCCGGTAGCGGTCCCGGTCCGCCGGGCTCCAGCGCGGCTCCGCCTCCTCCCGGACCGGCCCGTCGGCCCGGAGCGCGCGCCAGGCGCTTCCGCCGGTCTCGCCGCCCGCTCCCGGGGCCGGCACCACGAGCCCGCCGGGAAAGAGCGGGGCGTCCTCTCCGGGCAGCAGGAAGTCGTCGCAGCTCAGGAACGCCCGGCCCGCCCCGATGTGCGCCCAGTGGGCATGGGCCCGGGCCAGCCGCGTCAGGTCGGGCAGGAAGGTCTGGTCGATGAACGCCCGGCAGCGCCGGAGCCGCTCGCCCAGCTGGCGGCGCACCTCCGCGCCCAGGTCCAGGTCCTCGGGCGGCCCGCCCAGGCAGTAGGGCTTGAACCCGTCGGGCCCGCAGCCCAGCAGGTCCAGGGCCGCGGTGAGTTCGGCCCCGGTGCGCAGGGAGTCCAGGGCGTGGGCCCGGAAGACCAGGTGGAGTTCGTCCGGGCCGCGCAGGTCGGGGTGGCCGTCCGGGGCCGGGGCCTCGGCCCCGGGTTCCCGGGCCAGGGCCCGGAGCCGGTCCTGGGCCCGGCGGAAATAGGCCGCGTTCTCGTCCGGATGATCGGCCAGCGGGTCGGTCAACTGGGTGGTCAGCCGGGCGGCCGCGGCGGGGTCGGCCCGCAGGGCGGTCTCCCGGCCCGCCCAGTCGGACAGGTGGAAATGGTAGACGTGGAGCAGGTGCTCCTGGATGCAGCGGCAGGCCTGGACCAGGCTGCGCACCAGCCGGGCCGGGCGGGGCGGGGTGACCCCGGCCAGGGCCTCCAGGGCGCGCACCGCGGCCAGGGCGTGGCCGTCGTTGCAGAGGCAGTGCGCCTGCTGGGCGAACCGGGGCTGGCCCTGGTCGTCCAGCTCCCCGCGCAGGAGCACGTTGGCGTTGCGGAGCATCCGGCCGGTGCTCCAGGCCTCGTCCACGCGGCCGCGGACGAGGCGCACGCGGACGACAAAGGCGTTGCCCGGGCAGGGAATCTCCCGGCAGGCCCGTTCCGGCCCCTGGTCCTTGTCCCGTCCCCCGGCCACCGGCCCGGCCGGGACGCCGGGGCAGGCGCTCCATGCAGGCTCGGATCGGTGGGGGGGCTGGCTTTCGCTTCTCCTGGACATGATCTCCTCGGGGCATCCGAGGGAGGGAGAAAACGAAAGGTGAACGGTCGGGACGGGCGAGCGCGACGGCGGGCACGTCACGGAACGCTCACCTTAAAGTTCAGTGTATCCCTTCCCGCAGGTGCGTTCGCAAAATGGATTGCAGCCCCCCCAAGCTAGGCCCATCGGTGGCACGTGTCAATAATGCGTAGCACAAAATTATACTCGTCATAAAAACGTGTCACGAACAGCAGGCTTCATCCCCGCGCGCGGGGGGGCGTGGAGCGGGGCGTTTCAGAGGGAGAGCTGGGGGGGGGACGGGGGGGCGGGAGGCGCGACGGGGGGCTCATGTCCGGCGCGAGCCCGCCCGCCATGCCCCGGCCTTCTGGCGGCCGGGTGGGGCTTTTCGGCCACGTGATCCGGGACGGCGACGGGCGGAACGCCGGGCGGGCGGTTGCCGCCTGGAGGAGTTTCGGCACGTGCGTTCGGTCTGCTGGAGGCGAGGGCGGGGCTCTGGTCCGGGAGCGTTCATGTGTCGGGATTCGATCCCGATGCCGCCGGGCGGTATGCGGACGCCCCGGCCGGAGCCGCGCCCTATGCCCTGCGGTTCGTCCGGGGCGGGGTCCCCGTCACCCGCACCGATCGCCAGGCCAGCGGCCCGCCTGCCCGGCGGCTTACTTCTCCCCGGCCTCCACCTGCTCCAGGAAATCCTCGATGACGTGCTTGTAGAGCCGGGGCTGCTCCAGGTGGTGCATGTGCGATCCGCCCTTGAAGACCACCACCTTGGCCCCGGGGATGCGGGCGGCGAAATGCCGCATGCTTTCGGGCGTGGCTTCGTCGAACTCGCCGCAGGTCAGCAGGGTCGGGACGGTGATGCCGCCCAGCCGATCCGTGAGGTCGAAGTCCTTGAGCCGCCCGGTGACGGTGAATTCGCTCGGCCCCCACATCAGGCCGTACATCTCGGCGTTCATGTGGGCAAAGGCCTGCTGGACGCCGTCGGGCCAGGGGGCCAGCCGGCAGACGTGCCGCCGGTAGTACTCGTCCATGGCCCGCTGGTAGGCCTCGCCGCCGAAATCCCCCGAGGCCTCGGCCTGTTGCACGGCGGCCTGCAGGGGCGCAGGCAGCTGCTCCAGCCAGGCCCGCTGGTCCGCGGCCCACCGGGCCGAGGAGAGGAGCGGGGCGGCGAGGATCAGGCTTCGGACCCCCGGCCCGCCGGTGTCGATGACGTAGGATGCGCACACCGCGCCGCCCCAGGACTGCCCGAGCAGGTGGACCTGGGCGAGCCCCAGGCCCTGGCGCACGGCGTCCAGCTCGGCCACGGCCCGTTCGGCGGTCCATTGCGCGGGATCGCCGGAGCGGGGGGAGTCGCCGCAGTCCAGTTGGTCGTAGAACACCACGGGCCGTTTGTCGGCCAGCGCGGCCAGGTCGGCCAGGTATTCGTGGGTGGCCCCGGGGCCGCCGTGCACGACCAGCAGCGGAACGCCGCCGGCCCCCGGATTGATGGTCAGCGTCCAGACCCTGCCGCCCGGAACGTCCACGAACTGCTCCCGGCGTTTGAAATCCGCGCCGGTCTCGGCAAAAACGCCTTCGTGCGCCACAAGGAGGGAAAGCAGGGCGAGCAGGCAAACGCGAATTCTCGGCATGGCGGGCTCCACGCGGATACAGGGTCTATGCGGTCCGGGCGGGAACGCCTCCCGGGGCCGACCGGGCGAGGCGGACGTGCCCCAGGTTTCCCGGTGCGGGCCAATCTACGGTCACATACCAATGATACCCGCTGGTTGGGGGTGGGTCAAGCCATGGAGCGGAGCGCGGGAGCCCCAACCTGTTGGCGGGGGAGGATGCCGGTTCGTTTTCGGCCAGCACATGCCGTCTTCCAACCGTATGGCAACCGGACACGGGCCGTGCGTGAAGCACGCCAGGTTTCCATGCATCCGGTACGACATTCCATATATAAAAAGCCGATGCTGCTGATATATTATATTAATATTTTCACATGGATGCGCTCATTTCAACGCCGGGCCTTCCCGGGGGCGGAGGAAGAAATCGGCGGGCTGCGTGAAACTAATGGAAGGTCCGCGTATCTTGGTCCAGGTGGGGGGCTATCCAGCCGCCCGATCATCTGTTAGTTCCCGACCTCCCTCAGCGCCGGGCCGCCGGAGAGGGGTTGCGCCGAATCACGCGTTCAACCTGAAGGAGTTCCCCGTGAGTACATCCGGTTCCGCCTTGCACCAGGCCATTCTCCGCGACCCCGGGGCCCGGGCGCGCATCCTTTCCCTGCCCACGCTGGAAGCCCGCATCCAGGCGGCCGTGGCCCTGGGCCGCGAGCTGGGGCTCACCATCGGCGAGGCCGAGGTGCGCGACCTGCTCGCGCCGCCCCCGGGAGAGCTCTCCGACGCGGAACTGTCCGCCGTGACCGGCGGCAAGGAAGGCAGCACCATAACCGGCACCGGC
>JBFWIY010000116.1:0-7274 GCA_050255855.1 Desulfovibrionaceae bacterium | reverse complement strand
TTCCTGTCCCCGTTCCTCTCCCTGGTCTTCATCCACTGGCTGCTGGGCGAGGCCATCGCCCCGGCCACCTACGCCGGGCTCGGGCTCATCGTGGCCGGGCTGCTGGTCCAGCGCGCCGGGCGCGGGGCGGTCTGAGCCGGGCGACACGGAGGCTACAACCATGCGAATTCGATCCCTGAAGGCGGTTTGCTTCTCTCCCACGGGCGCCTCGCGCGCCGTGCTCGGGGCCGTGGCCCGGGGCCTGGGCCGGAGTGGGGCCGAGCCCTTGGACCTGACCCGGCCCGAGGCCCGGCGCGAGGCGCTGTCCCTGGGCCGGGACGACCTGCTGGTCATCGCCGTGCCGGTCTACGTGGGCCGGGTTCCGGCCCTGGCCCGGGAGTGGCTGCGGACCCTCACGCTGGACCACACCCCGGCGGTCTGCGTGGTGGTCTACGGCAACCGCGCCTTCGAGGACGCCCTGCTGGAGCTCTGCGACCTGGTGCGCGAGCGCGGCGGCGCGCCCGTGGCCGGGGCGGCCTTCATCGGCGAGCACTCCTTCTCCACCCCGGCGACGCCCATCGCGGTCGCCCGGCCCGACGCGGCGGACCTGGCCCTGGGCGAGGACTTCGGCCGCCGCGCCCTGGCGGTGGCGGAGGCCCTGTCCGTCGACTCCCCGGCGGTCTTGGCCGTGCCGGGCAATCGTCCCTACCGCGAGTCCGCGGGGGCCCTGTCCGAGCCCTTCGTGGCGGCGGGGGAGGGGTGCGTGGCCTGCGGGACCTGCGCGGCGGTCTGCCCCACCGAGGCCATCGACCCGGCCGCGGGGTACGCCACGGACATGGCCCGCTGCATCCATTGCTGCGCCTGCATCAAGGCCTGCCCCGAGGGGGCCCGGGCCATGGTCTCCCCGGCCATGCGGGCCGTGTCCGAGCGGCTCAGCCAGGCCTGCGCCGCGCGCCGGGAGCCGGAGTTCTTTCTGCCCGGGGAATAGGCCCGGGCCGCAGGGCCGCCCGCGGCGCCGCCCATAACGAGGCCGCCCGCGCCGGGGATGTTCCCCGGGCGCGGGCGGCCTTGGTGTTCCGGTGGTCCCGGCGGGCCGGGCTCAGGCCTTGGGGGCGGCGTCGGCCCCGGGGGCGCTGCGTTCGTACTCGTCGGAGAGTTCGTGCACCAGCTCCTGCACCGAGACGATCTCCTTGACCCGCCAGGCGTTGGCACCGCAGAAGATGAGGCCGTTGTCGGTCTGGCCGCGCTTGGCGTTGCCCAGGGCCACGGAGATGCAGTAGGCGCTGGCCTTCTGGTTGCAGCTGCGCAGGCAGTGGTAGGGGCAGGCCGCGGGCTTTTTTTCGCCCTTGTCCACGCGGTCCAGGAACACGTTGTGGATGGCCCGGCCGGGCATGCCCACCGGGCTCTTGACGATCTCGATGTCCTCTTTTCGGGCCTTGACGTAGGCCTGCTTGAACTCGATGGCGGCGTCGCACTCGTGGGTGGCCACGAAGCGGGTGCCGAGCTGCACGCCCTTGGCCCCCAGGTCCAGGAACTTGCGGATGTCCGCGCCGGTGTAGATGCCGCCCGCGGCGATGACCGGGATGGACTTGCCCGAGGCCTGCTCAAAGGGGCGCACGGCCTCCACCACCTCGGGGATCAGGCGCTCCAGGCGGAAGTTCTCGTCGTGGATCTCCTCGGGCTTGAAGCCCAGGTGGCCGCCGGCCATGGGGCCCTCCACCACCAGGGCGTCGGGCAGGCGGTCGTAGCGCGACGCCCACTTCTTGCAGATGATGGCCGCGGCCCGGGCCGAGGACACGATGGGCACCAGCTTGGGCGCGATCTTGTCCTCCAGGTCCTGGATGTACTTGGGCAGGTCCAGGGGCAGGCCCGCGCCGGAGAAGATGATGTCGATCTTCTCCTTCACGGAGGTCTTCACCACCTCGGCGAAATTGGACAGGGCCACCATGACGTTGACGCCCAGGATGCCCTTGGTGAGCTCGCGGGCCTTCTGGATCTGCTTCTTGAGCGCCCGGGAGTTGGCCTCCACGAAGTTGGTGCAGTAGTCGGGCTCGTCGCGGCCCACCCCGGCGGCGGAGATGACGCCCACGCCGCCCACGGCGGCCACGGCCGAGGCCAGGCCGGACAGGGAGATGCCGATGCCCATGCCGCCCTGGATGATGGGCAGGGCGATGGTCAGGTTGCCGATGGTCAGACTGGGGAAGGACATGCTGTTCCTCGTCGAACGGGCTTGAGGTGCGGAGGGGGGACTCCCCCGGGGGCCCTGTTTGCGTATCCGATGGCGCGGGTTGTGCCAAGGGTAAAAAACGCCCCCCGGCGGAAAAAAGCGGCGGCCGGGCGGAAAGACCGTCCGGTCGCCGCCTTTGCGGTCGAAGCGGGGGCGTTCGGCCTAGCCGAAGGTCCGGGCGAAGAGCACGGCGATGGCTTTGCGGCCGTTTTCCTCCAGGAAGCGGGTGCCGGTGCCGGTGAAGTGGCCGCACTCGATGACCGGGGCGTCCACGGGCATCCAGGCGTCGTCGCGCCAAGTGTACCAGGCGTCGTGCGGCTGGTCGAAGACGTACAGCGGCTTGTTGCAGATCTTGGCGAACTCCGCGCCCCAGCCGGTGCCGCCCTTCACGGTGCCGTCCTCCAGGATGGAGCCCACCACGAAGACCTCCTGGCCGGCGTCCACCTGATACATGATGGTCTGCAACACCTTGCGCATGAGCGGGGCGTTGGTGAAGTTGCGGTTGAGCAGGCGGGAGACGTAGCCCAGGGACACGTCCTTGCGCATGAGTTCCTCGGCGGTGAGCATGCGCACGCCGCGGTCGCGGACCACGGCGTGGCCCTCGAAGGTGAAGTTGACCTCGCCCAGGCCGTACTGCTGGGCCAGGCGGCCGAACTCGGCCTCGGCGCCGCCGGCGCCGCCGGAGAACAAGGTGAAATCTTTGGGGTCGACCATGGGGATACCTCGCTGGACCGCGTCGTGGGCGGGCCTGGTTGTCGTTGCGGGGGCGGCTTCCATACGCGAGACGGACGGGGTTGTAAAGGAAAAACGAACGCCCGGCGTGATGCTTTCGCCGCGGCCTCGCCGCCATGCCCGAGCATAGGGGGTTTCCGCCGGAATGCAAGCCCATGGGGCGGGGCGGGGGCGCGGCGTCACCGAGACGTCACGCGGCGGGGTGGCCCGGGGCGGCGGAGGCGCGGGGTGGGATGGACATCCGGCCGGGTCTGGGGAAGGATGCCCCTTCCGGCGGGGCGCGGTCCCCGTCCAACCCGAATCGGAGCGCGGCATGCACGTCATCGACCTGGAGACCTGGGAGCGCCGGGAGCATTTCGCCATGTTCCAGGGCGAGCGGAGCTGCAACTACGGCGTCACCGTGCCCGTGGAGGCCACGGCCCTGCTGGCCCGGCGGCGGGAGCGCAAGGCCGCGGGGCGGCCCGTGCCCCTGTCCGCCTGCCTGTACTACGCCCTGACCCGGGCGGCCAACGCCGTGCCCGAGCTGCGCACCCGGCTGGTGGACCGCCGCCCCGTGCAATTCGACCGGGTGGACGCGGCCTTCACCCACATCCCGCCCGGCCGCAGCCTGCACGCCAACGTGCTGGCGGCCTACGACGACGACTTCGCGGCCTTCGCCGCCAACGTGGCCGCGGCCGAGGCGGCCGTCGCGGCGGCCCCGACCCTGTTCCCGCCCGGGGCCCAGCGCCAGGACCTCATCTATCTGACCATCGTGCCCTGGTTCAGCTTCACCGACCTGGTGAGCCCCTGGGGCGACTGCTGGACGGACAGCGTGCCGCGCCTTTCCGTGGGCCGGGCCGCGGACGACGGCCGCCTGGGCCCGGCGGGCCGGAGTTTCCTGCCCGTGACCCTGGAGGCCCTGCACAGCCTGGCGGACGGCATCCACCTGGCCGCCTTCTACGACCGGCTCCAGGAGCTGCTGGACGCGCCGGAGGCGTGGCTGAAGTAGGGGAGGGGGCCCGCGCATTCGACCATGAAAAAGGCCGGGGAGCGTCGCTCCCCGGCCTTTGATTTCCGGTGCGTCCGGTCCCGGGTCTATTCGTACTCGATCCAGTCCGAACCGCCCTCGATGGGGGCGAAGCCGCGGCGCATGGTGTTCTCCGTCACGCAGCGCGGATCCAGGAACTGGATGAGGTAGTCCCGGCCGCCGGTCTTGGAGCCCACGCCGGACATCTTGAACCCGCCGAAGGGCTGGCGGCCCACCATGGCCCCGGTGCAGTTGCGGTTCAGGTACAGGTTGCCCACCCGGAACTCCTTGCGCGCCCGCTCCAGATGCTCCGGGCTGCGGGAGAAGATGCCGCCGGTCAGGGCGAAGCGGGTGGAGTTGGCCCAGGCCATGGCCTGGTCGAAGTCCTTGGCGCGCATCACCGCCAGCACCGGGCCGAAGACCTCCTCCTGGGCGATGCGGTGCTCGGGCGTGATGTTGCCCACGATGGTCAGGGGCACGTAGTAGCCCTCGCCCGGCACGTCGCGCCGCACCAGGATCTCGCCCTCCTGGGCCGCCATCTCGATGTACTTGAGGATGTTCTTCTGGGCCGAGGCGTCCACCACCGGGCCCATGTAGTTGCCCGGATCCTCGCCCGGGCCGATCTTCAGGGCGTCGGCCGCCTTGCAGAGCCGGTCCGTGAACTGGTCGTAGATGCCGTCCACCACGATGACCCGCGAGCAGGCCGAGCACTTCTGGCCCTGGAATCCGAAGGCCGAGTACAGGGTGTGGGCCACGGCCTCGTCCAGGTCCGCGTCGTCGTCGATGACGATGGCGTTCTTGCCGCCCATCTCGGCCACCACGCGCTTGCAGTGGTCGTCGCCGGGCTTGGCCGCGGCGTGCTCCTGGATGTGCAGGCCCACCTCCATGGATCCGGTGAAGCTGATGACCGCCACCCGGGGATGCTCCACCAGGTAGTCGCCCATCTCGCGCGAGGAGCCCGGGCAGTAGTTGAACACGCCGTCGGGCAGCCCGGCCTCGCGGAAGGCCTCCACCAGGTTCCAGCCGATGACCGGCGAGAGGTTGGAGGGCTTGAAGATCACCGGGTTGCCGCACACGATGTTGGCCGCGCACATGCCCGTGGGGATGGCCAGCGGGAAGTTCCACGGCCCGATGACCGCGGCGATGCCCTTGGGCTGGTAGAACACGTGGTTGGACTCGCCCGGGGCCCGGCCCATGCGCTGGGCCTCGTCCAGGCGCACCATCTCGCGCGCGTAGTACTCCAGGAAGTCGATGGCTTCCCCGACATCATGGAAGGCCTGGCTCCACTGCTTGCCCACCTCCAGGATCTGCCAGGCCGAGAACTCGTGCACCCGGCGGCGCATGACCGCGGCGGCGCGGCACAGGATCTGGGCGCGCTGGCGGGCCGGGGTGTCGCGCCAGGCCGGGAAGGCGGCCTCGGCCGCGGCCACGGCCTGGTCGATCTCGGCCTTGCCCGCCTGGCTCACCCGGCCGATGATCTCCTTGGGATTGGCCGGGTTCACGGACTCCACGGCCTGGCTGGTGGCCACTTCCTTGCCGCCGATGAACAGCGGGTAGGTCTTGCCGAGCTGGCCCCGCACCTTGGCGATGGCCGCGGGGAAGGCGGCGCGCTCCTCGGCGATGGTCGGGTCCAGCATGGGCTCGTTGCGGAAGGGCTCGTCCAGGCTCTCCAGCGCCCCGTG
This sequence comes from Desulfovibrionaceae bacterium, assembly GCA_050255855.1. Taxonomy (GTDB): domain Bacteria; phylum Desulfobacterota; class Desulfovibrionia; order Desulfovibrionales; family Desulfovibrionaceae. The sequence continues at coordinate 1,648 of JBFWIY010000116.1, read as the reverse complement.
GGCGGGCAGCCTGGTGGCGCGGATCTGTCCGACCGGGTCGCCCAGCAGCTTTTCCAGCTCCTCGCCCTCGGCGAAGCTCTGGCGCAGGAAGGACTCGTTGGCCGTGTTCTCCAGCAGGCGGCGCACCAGGTAGCCCATGCCCGGGATGAGCTCGCCGTAGGGGCAGTAGAGGCGCACGCGCTTGGCCACGTTGAGCAGGCCCTTGCGCACGGGTTCGGCCATGCCGTAGAGCACCTGGAACTCGAAGCGGTCGTCCGGGACGTTCAGGGCCTTGGCCGTCTCCAGGGCGTTGGAGATGGTGCGGATGTTGTGGGAGGCGCACTGGAAGTAGACGATGTCCGAGTTCTCCAGCAGGTAGCGGGCCAGCTTCTCGTGGTTGGCGTCGCTCTCGGCCTTGTCGGTCCAGACCGGGATGGGCCAGCCGTTCTGCACCGCGGCGATGGCCTCCTGGTCCCAGTAGGCGCCCTTCACCAGCCGGATGGCGATGGGCAGGTTCTTTTCGCGCGCCCAGCCCACCAGGTCCTTGAGGTGGGCCTCGGTGTCGCGCAGGTAGGCCTGCTGCACGATGGACAGGTGCCGCCAGCCGATGAACTCGGGGTCGCTGCGCAGCTGCTTGAACAGCTCGATGGTCATGTCGCGGTGGGTCAGGGCCTCGATGTCGATGCACATGAACCCGCCGAGCTGCATGACCTTGCGGGCGATGGGCTTGAGCCGCACCATGATGGCGTCCACGGAGCCCTGCATGTCGATGGGCCGGGCCTGGGAGTAGAGGGCCGAGGGCTTCACCGAGACGTTGAGCTTGGGCGCGGTGCCCCAGTCCAGGTCGTTCTTGCCGTCGGCCAGGGGCTTCCACTTGGGCAGCTCCTTCTCCAGGGCGCCCAAAAGCTCCAGGTAGCCGTCGCGGTAGGCGTCGGCCTCCTCCTCGCTCAGGGTGGCCTCGCCCAGCAGGTCCACGGTGAAGGCGAACCCGTCCTTGCGCAGCTTGGCCAGGTTCTTCACGGCCTCCTTGGTGTTCTCGCCCACGATGAACTGGCGGCCCATGTTCTCGATGTTGGAGCGGATGGCCTTGCCCATGACGTTGCCCACCAAGCCGCCGAACATGCCGGACTTGCCCGCGCCCCACTTGAGCACCGCGGGCACGTCCGCCTCGCCGCCGAAGTATTCCTGGATGTGGCGGTTCAGGTTGTCCGAGGTGGTCAGGTAGGGCAGGACGTCCACGAAACGGAAGAGCTGGACCTTGAAGTCTTCGTTCTTCATGGCCCAGTCCATGACCTTGCCGGTCCAGAACCCCTTGTTGAAGATGGACGGGGCCTCGCCCTTGATGGCGGCGAAGAACGCCCGTCCGGTGTCCCGGATGGCTTGTTCGAGAGAGGGATTGCTCATGGTCGCTCCTTTTATGGTTCAGGGTCCGGCGGGACGGGGAGGACGTTGGTCTCCTTCACCGTGCGCAGGACGATGGTGGAATTGGTGTTCTTGACGGTGGAGATCTGGCCGATGCGGGCCAGGGTCTCGGCCAGGCCCTCGGCGTTGGCGGCGCGCACCTTCACCAGGTAGGAGTCCTGCCCGGCGCAGTAGTGGACCTCCAGCACGTTGGGCACGGTGGCCAGGGCCTCGCCCGTGTCCGTGGCGCCGACGCGCTCCTCGGCCC
>JBFWIY010000115.1:0-7286 GCA_050255855.1 Desulfovibrionaceae bacterium | reverse complement strand
ACCTCCAGCCAGTCCCCGGGGCGCAGCAGGTCCCCGCCCGAGAGCTGGAGCCCGGCCACGAAGGACAGGATGGTGTCCCGGAACACCAGCAGCAGCACGGCCGAGAGCGCGCCGATGCCCGAGAGCAGGGCCCAGGGCGATTCCCCCAGGGCCAGGGCCAGGGCCGCCGCGGCCCCCAGGATGTACACGAAGATGCGCAGGAGCTGGGCGATGCCCGTGAGGGGCCGCCGCCGGGCCACGGGCAGCCGGGCGTACACGTCCTCGCCAAAGGAAAGCAGGGCCGAGGCCACCAGGGCCGTGACCACCGCCAGCCAGACCGACACCGCCTGCTTCAGCAGCGGGGCCAGCCCGGGCAGCACCTCCGGGTGGGCGCGCAGGGACCAGGTCACCACCAGGGCCGGGGCGTACAGGGCCACCCGCCGGAACAGCCCGTGGCGCACCAGGGCGTCGTCCCAGTCCGCCTTGGTGCGCGCCGCCAGGGCCCGGGCCGTGCGCAGCAGCACGAAGCGCGTCACCGCGTGGGCCAGCCAGGCCCCGAGCAGGGTCAGCCCGGCCACGGCCAGGTCCCCCAGGGTCCCGTGCCGCGCGAAAAAGTCCGTCACCTGCGCCGGGATCATGCCGTGGCCTCCGGATCGCCGTCCGATCCGCCTTCGGATCCGCCCTTCGCCCCGCCGTCAGGTCCGCCCCCAGGCCCGCCCGCGGGCCAGGACTTGATGTGCACGTCGCGCTGCGGGAAGGGGATCTCGATGTCGCGTTCGTGGAAGCGGTCCCAGACCACCAGCAGGATGTCGCTGGAGAGCGACACCAGCCCGTCCATGGGGTCGTCCACCCAGACCCGGATCTCGAAGTCCACGCTGGACTCGCCGAAGCCCATGAGCCGCACCATGGGCGGCGGGCTCGCCAGCACCCGCGGGTGGCCCTTGGCCGCCTCCAGGAGCAGCCGCTCCACCAGCCGCAGGTCCGAGCCGTACCCCACCCCCACCGGGATCTTCACCCGCACGTTGGCGTCGTTGTGCGACCAGTTCACCACCTCGTTGGCGATGAGGTTCTCGTTGGGGATGAGAAACACCTTGCCGTCCCGGGTCTGCACCGAGGCGTAGCGCGCGCTCAGGCTCGTCACCTGGCCGAACACCCCGGCCGTCTCGATGACGTCCCCGGGCTTGATGGACTTGTCCAGCAGCAGGATGACCCCGGAGACGAAGTTGGAGAAGATCTTCTGTAGGCCGAAGCCCACGCCCACGCCCACCGCGCCGGTCAAAAACGCCAGGCTGGAGAGGTTCACCCCCACCGCGCCCAGCACCAGCAGCCCGGCCAGGGCGTAGAGCCCGACGCTCACCCCCTTGGTGAGCAGCACCCGCACCGAGGGCGAGAGGTCCCCGGCCGCGCCGATGCGCCGGTCCAGGAAGCGCGAGAGCACCGCCGCCGCCTGCAACAGCACCACCGCCACCAGCGAGCCCTTCACCAGCACCAGCAGCGAGATCCGCGCCCCGCCCAGGTCCAGGCCGATGCGGTCCAGGATGGCGGCCGTGGGCTCCAGCAGCTTGAACACGTGCAGGGCCACCGCGGTCCAGATGACCACGGCCAGCAGCCGGGCCCAGAAACGGTGCCGGATGAGGGTCGCCATGAGCCGGATCACCACCCAGGCCCCGGCCAGGCTCAGGCCCGCGTCCAGCAGATAGTGCGGCCGCCCCAGCCCCTTGAGGATCAGCATGCCCACCAGCAGGGGCGGCCAGGCCAGGCCCAGCCAGGCCACCCGCCGCACCGCCCGCAGGAAGGTGGAGACGTAGTCCGTCCCGGACGGGATCCCGGGGTGGCGCGCGTCGAACCCCGGCCGCAGCCGCCGCCACGCCAGCCAGCCCAGCGCCAGGCACGCCGCCAGCACCCCCACCTCCGCCAGGGCGGAGAGGGTGAAGATCTGGGCGTCGGCCCAGGCCACGAACCGGGCCCACAGGCGGGCCGGGTCCAGGTGCTCCCAATCGTTCACGGCGACCCCTCCAACGGCCTACGCTACGGCCATGTCCACGAGTATACCGGCGAAGACGAAAACCGCAACGACGCCGTTGAGCGTGAAAAACGCCAGGTTCACCCGGGAGAGGTCCCCGGGGCTGATGAGCCGGTGCTCCCACCACAGGATCCCGGTCACGAGGAGCATGGTGAGCAGGTACACCCAGCCCAGCCCGGCCGCGAACCCGGCCAGCAGGAAACAGGCCGGGGCCGCCACGTGCACCCGGGCCGAGACCCGCAGCGCCGTGGCCACCCCGAAGCGCGCGGGCAGGGAATACAGCCCGGCCGCCTTGTCGAAGGCCACGTCCTGCAGGGCGTAGAGCAGGTCGAACCCGGCCACCCAGAGCGTCACCCCGGCGAACAGCCACCACTGCGCCCAGTGCCCGGACGGGTCCACGCACAGCCAGCCCGCAATGGGCGCCAGCCCCAGCACCGACCCGAGCACGAAATGGCACAGCCACGTAAACCGCTTGGTCAGCGAATAGATGGCGCTCCAGGCCAGGGCCACGAAACTCAGCTCGAAACACAGCCGGTTCATGAGCGCGCAGGCCAGGATGAACACCACCGCGCACCCGGCCAGAAACCCCAGGGTGAAGCGGATGGTCAGCTCCCCGGTCACCAGGGGCCGGTCCTGGGTGCGCGGGTTGCGCCGGTCGATGGGCAGGTCCAGGAGCCGGTTGCTGGCCATGGCCCAGGAGCGCACCGCCACCATGGCCACCGTGAGCACCAGCATGGGCCGCCACCCCGGCCAACCCCCGGCCGCCAGAAACGCCCCGGCATAGGCGAAGGGCAGAGCGAAAATGGAATGCTCGATCTTCACCATCCGACAGATGAGCACGAGATCTCGGGTCAGGGACATGCGTGAATCCGGGGGGAAGGGGAACCCCCCTTTTGAGGAAAGGGGGGTTCCCCTTCCCCCCGGACCCCCCATCCCTTCCCCCCAAACCTTTTTCTCGGGGTCTGGGGCCGGGTCCGGTCGATTGTCGTGTGGGCGGAGGCTTCTTCTAGAACCGCTCCACCAGCCAGGCCCCGGCCAGGAGCAGGGCCACTCCGGCCAGGCGCGGCCAGGTGATGTCGCGCACCGCGTAGCCCGCCACCCCGAACTGGTCCAGCACCAGCCCGGCCAAAAGCTGGCTCGCCAGGATCCACGCCAGCATGCTCGTGGCCCCCAGGCGCTGGGCCAGCACGATGGTGGCGGCCACGAAAAAGGCCCCGAAGATCCCGCCCGTCCACATCCACCACGGCCCGTCCGAAGCCGGCCGCGGCCAGTTCGCGCCCTGGGCCAGGAACACCGCCAGCAGCACCAGCGTGCCCCCGGCAAAGGAGATGAGCGCCGAGAGCACGGCGTCCCCGCCCAGGGCCTGGCGCAGCCGCACGTTCACGCCCGCCTGGAGCGGCACCAGCGCGCCCGAGACCAGGGCCAGCAGGAGATAGAACCATTTCATGCCCCGTGGTGTAACCCGGCCGGGCCCGGTTCGTCCATTCCTCACCGCGCCGCCCCCCGTGGGGCCCCTCTCCGCCCCTCCGCCCCCTCTTTCCCCCTCCACCCCCTCTTTCCCCCTCCGCCCGCGCAACTTTGAATAATCGTCACCTGTTCGCGATGCAGCGTCACACGCCCTGGCCTATCTCATCCGCAACCCGAGCCGCGGACGCGAGATCGGCTGCGGCCCGCCCCCGCAACTTTCGAGGAGGACGCCATGACCGAACAGGACAAGCAGATGATCCGTCGGATCCTGGAAACCGAGGCCGAAGCGTTGCGCGTCGCCGAGGTGCGCGCCCGGTTGGAGGCCTGCCCCGACGAGGCGGACTACGCCTCCCAGCTCACCCAGCACCACCTGGACCTGGCCCTGGCCGGCCGCCGCCAGCGCCGCCTCGCCGTGCTGGAGCGGGCCCTGGAGCGGCTGGACTCCCCCTGGTTCGGGGTGTGCGAGGAGTGTGGCGGCGGGATCGGCGCGCGGCGTCTGGCCGCGGACCCCGCGGCGGCCTGCTGCGTGGACTGCCAGCAGGAGCGTGACCGCGCCCTGGGGGCCTGCGCCTAACCGGAACGGGGACGCATGGACGGCCCCGCTCCGGGGCCGGGGAGACACGGCCATGATGGAGAAGGGCATGAACCAAGGGCGTTTTCGCATCGACCTGCACGTGCATTCCCGGCATTCCACCCGGCCCTCGCAGTGGATCCTGCAGAAGATCGGCTGCCCGGAATGCTTCACCGAACCGGAACGCATCTACGCCACGGCCCGGGCGCGCGGCATGGACCTGGTCACCATCACCGACCACAACACCATCCGCGGGGCCCTGGAGATCGCCCACCTGCCCGGCGTCTTCGTCAGCGAGGAGATCACCACCTACTTCCCCGCCGACAACTGCAAGCTCCACGTCCTGGCCTACGGCGTCACCGAGGCCCAGCACGAGGACTTCCAGCGCCTGCGCGCCAACGTCTTCGAGCTGGTCCCCTACCTGCGCGCCCAGGGCGTCACCCACGTCCTGGCCCACCCCCTCTTCGCGGTGAACGACCGGCTCACCCCCGAGCACTTCGAGCAGTGCCTGGTCATGTTCAACACCTTCGAGCTCAACGGCACCCGCGACGAGACCCAGAACCAGGTCCTGCGCGAGGTCATCGGCGGGCTCGACCAGGCCGGGCTCGCCCGCCTGGCCGACAAGCACGGCCTCGCCCCCTACGGCCCCACCCCCTGGCTCAAGGGCTTCACCGGCGGCAGCGACGACCACTCCTCCCTCAACATCGCCCGCATGTTCACGGAACTGCCCTGCGACCCGTCCCAGGGTCCGTCGCTCGCCGCCGTTCAACAGGCCATCGCCGAACGCGCCGCCACCCCCCTGGGCGTGGCCGCCACCCCGCGCACCATGGCCCACAACCTCTACAGCATCGCCTACCAGTTCTATAAGAACCGCTTCCACAAGGACGCCGCCGAGGCCAGCGCCGAGAGCAAGCACCTCTGCTTCCGCTTCGCCGACCACGCCCTGGACTTCCACCGCGTGCGCAAGCCCGGGCCCTTCGCCCGCATCAAACGCCTCATCGGCCACTCCAAGACCCGCTACGCCGCCTGGTTCCGCTCCGGCGACACCACCCGCGACGTGCTCCTCACCGAGGCCACCGAACTCATCGCCTCGGACCAGGGCTTCCGCGCCATCGCCGACGGCCGCGTCACCGACGTCCTGGAGCTCGAAGCCGAATTCGCCCGCTTCGTGTCCCGCGCCACGGACCGCATCCTCAAACACTTCGGCGACCGCCTGGCGGGCAACGTCACCTCGGGCAGCTACTTCGACATCTTCCACTCCCTGGGCTCCGCCGGCAGCTTCTACGTGCTGCTCGCCCCCTATTTCGTGGCCTACGACCTCTTCGCCCGCGAACGCGCCTTCTGCGACCAGGTCCTGGCCGCCTTCGGCAAGAGCCCGCGCCACCCCCGCCACAAGGACCTGCGCGTGGCCCACTTCACCGACACCTTCGAGGAGGTGAACGGCGTGGCCCGCACCCTGCGCCAACAGGCCGAACTGGTGCACCGCCACGGCAAACATATGCGCATCGTCACCTGCGGCGGCCCGTCCGAGGCCCCCAACGTGGCCTCCTTCCCCCCGGTGGGCACCATGGCCCTGCCCGAATACCCGCAGATCACCCTGCGCTACCCCCCGTTCCTCCAGATGCTCGCCTACTGCTTCGAACAGGACTTCGATCTCATCCTGGCGGCCACGCCCGGCCCGGTTGGGTTGGCGGCGCTGGGCGTGGCCCGCATCCTCAAGCTCCCCTTCCACGGCACCTACCACACCGCCTTCCCCCAATACGTGGGCCGGTTCACCGAAGACTCGGTCATGGAAGACCTGGCCTGGCGCGGCATGCTCTGGTTCTACGGCCAGATGGACACGGTCTACGCCCCCTCCCAGGCCGTGCGCGAGGAACTCGTGGCCAAGGGACTGCCCGCCCGGAAAATCGTCATCTACCCCCGCGGCGTGGACACCGAGCGCTTCACCCCGGACAAACGCAACGGCTTCTACAAACGCTGGCGCCTGGGCGGCGAACTCAAACTCCTCTACGTGGGCCGCGTCTCCCGCGAAAAAGACCTCCACGTCCTGGCCGACGCCTTCCGCAAGGTCAGCCGCATCCGCCCCGGCGTCCAACTCATCGTGGTGGGCGACGGCCCCTACCTGGACGACATGCGCCGCGACCTGCGCGGACTGCCCGCCGTGTTCACCGGCGTGCTCGAAGGCGACGACCTGGCCTGCGCCTACGCCAGCGCCGACGTCTTCGTCTTCCCCTCGGCCACCGACACCTTCGGCAACGTGGTCCTGGAAGCCCAGGCCTCGGGACTGCCCGCCATCGTCTCCGACCAGGGCGGCCCGGCCGAAAACATCACCCGCGACCAGACCGGCCTGGTGGCCGAAGCCGGCAACGCCGACAGCTTCGTGCGCTGCATCCTGGCCCTGGCCGACTACCCCGAACGCGTCGAATACATGCGCGCCAGCGCCCGCCGCACCATGGAAGGCCGCACCTTCGACGCCACCTTCCTCCGCACCTGGGAAATCTTCGGCCGCTGTTTGCGGGGCGCGGCGTAGGGAAGAGGAACCGGGGGAGGGGCGAACCCCCTTTTGGGAAAAAGGGGCCCACTCACGTGGGTTTTAGGGTGAATCTCATAGGGCTGTAAGGCATGGATGAGACTGTTGATGGAATGTAGGATTGAAGTTTCTTTTTATCGGAAGAAATGTTAAAATAAATAAAAAAGGAAAGATATTATGTCCAGCTTGGCGGATATTAAGAGCATAATTGAGGATGGCGACTATGATTATAAATGGTCTGTGGTCGGAGGAGATGACCCTGATAAACGGAATAATGATAGCGATTTAATTAATCGCAGGGAGGGGTATGAGATTGTTGACTTGATTGATGATGTTATCGACAATCTTAATGCGCCAGTGAGTGAAGAATTAGTCTATGGCATAGAAGATGATATTCATAAAAAATACGGCAAGACTCGAAGCCGCGATGACCTGTTAGATGCCTTGACCATTGACTATACCGCGAGAGAATTTGAGAAAGGATTCAATAAGTAATAGGGTGAATCTCGCGAAGTGTCAGCGGCCACCCTGTTGGTACTGTGAGAATGCTGTTTTAATATATGCCCCGAACAATTGCCGCGAGGCGAACGAAAAGGGCGCGGGGTCTTCCCCGCGCCCGTTTCGTTCGCCTCGCAGATTGGGGGGTCTGGGGGGCGTGAGCCCCCCAGCCGCCGGAGGCTTTTTTGACTCGCGTTACCGGAGCGAATCGGCCGCGC
>JBFWIY010000114.1:0-7299 GCA_050255855.1 Desulfovibrionaceae bacterium | reverse complement strand
TCGGGCTCCCGCCAGTCCAGGGTGCGGGCGAAATCGTAGAGCGGCGCGGCGGCCCCGCCCACCAGCGGGGTGTGGAAGGCGGCGGCCACGGGCAGGCGCACCACCCGGGCCCCCTGCCGGGCGCAGGCGGCCTCGGCCGCGGCCAGGGCGGCCGGGCTCCCGGCGATGACGGTCTGGGTCGGGGTGTTGTAGTTGACCGCGGCCACCAGCTCGCCCTCGGGGACCCGGGCCATGGCCTCGGCGCAGGCGGCCTCCACGGCCTCCGGGGCCGGGCCGACGATGGCGGCCATGCCCCCGGGGCGCTCGGCCGCGGCGGTCTCCAGCAGCTCGCCGCGCCGGGCCGCCAGGGCCAGGGCCTGGTCCGGGGGCAGGGCCCCGGCGCAGGCCAGGGCGGTGATCTCCCCCAGGCTGTGCCCGGCCAGAAAGCGGGGGGAGCAGGGCGGGCTGTCCGGAGCGAGGTCAGGGGCGGCCTCCGGGGCGAACTCCGGGTCTTGGCGCAGGGCCCGCCAGCAGGCCAGGCCCGTGGCCACCAGGGCCAGGTGCGCGGCGCGCGGCCGGGCCAGGTCCTCGGCCGGGACGTCCGGGTCGGCGGCGAGCCGGACCAGGTCCTCCCCGGCCGCGTCGGACAGCCCGGCCAGCAGGGTCCGGGCCGCGGGGCAGCGCTCCAGCAGCGCGCGGGCCATGCCCGGCTGCTGGCTGCCCTGGCCCGGGAAGGTCACGGCGAAGGTCGGGCGCGGCTCAGGCACGGTGGGCCTCCCCGGCGGACGCCGCCCCGGCCGCGGCCCGCAGCCAGGGCCCCAGGGCCCCGGCCACGCGCTCCACGTAGGGGCGCTGGAGCATGGTGGTGTGGTTGCCGGGCACCGTGACCAGGCGCACCCCGCCCCGGGCCAGCGCGCCCCAGCCCTGGAGCGGGTCGTCGGGCAGGGCCAGGGCGGTCTCGGAGTCCTCCTCGGGCCGCACCAGGAGCACGGCCAGGTCCAGGGGGCGGGGCCGGTAGCGGGTGGCGGCCAGGCCGTTGGCGTAGAACAGGTCCAGCAGGCGGCGCAGCTGTCCCCGGTCCATGTCCGCCGGGAACACGCCCCGGGCCCGGCCCTGGTCCAGGAGCAGGTCCAGGCGGCCGTCGTGGTCCAGGCCGCGCAGGCGCTCGGCGTCCAGGGGCAGCACGTCCGCGAACAGGGTGGCCAGGTACTGGGCCTCGTCGGTGTTCATGAGCCGGGCGATGCGCTCGGGCACGGCCACGCTGTCCAGCAGGGCCAGGGCGGACACGCGCCGTCCCCGGGCCAGGAGCCGGTGCGCCGCCTCCCAGGCCGCCACCCCGCCGAAGCTCCACCCGGCCAGGGCCAGGGGCTGGTCGGGAAAGCGCGTGGTGAGGGCGTCCACGTAGCGCTCGGCCATGTCCTCCACGCTGGAGAGCGGGGCCTGGCCCGGCTCCAGGCCGAAGGACTGGATCATGTGCACGGGCTGGTCCGGGCCCAGGGCCTGGGCCAGGTGTTGATAACACAGGATGTTGCCGCCCACGGGGTGGAAGCAGACCAGGGGCGGGAGGTCGCCCTGCTCCCGGGCCGGGACCAGCGGGCTCCAGGCCGGGGCGTCCTCGGGGCGTCCGGTGAGCAGGCGGTCCACCTCCCGGGCCACGGCGGCCAGGCTGGCCTCGGCGAAGAGCCGGTCCAGGGGCAGGCGCGCGCCGGTCTCCTCCTCGATGCGCCCCACCAGCCGCACGGCCAGGACGCTGTGCCCGCCCTGCTCGAAGAAGTCGGCCTCGGCGTCCACCCGGGCGAGCTTGAGCAGCTCGGCCCAGATGGGGGCCAGGCGGCGCTCCGTGGGGGTCTCGGGGGCGCGGCCCGGCCCGGCGCGCCCGGTCCCGGCCCCCGGCCCGGTTGCCTCCGGCCCGGTTGCCACGGGGGAGGGCAGGGCCCGGCGGTCCACCTTGCCGCTGTGGGTCAGGGGCAGGCGCTCCAGGGGCACGAAGTGGGAGGGGACCATGTATTCGGGCAGGCGGTGGTGCAGGTCGTCGCGCAGGGCGGCCACGTCCACCCCGGCCTCCCGGGCCGTGAACCAGGCGGCCAGGGCGGCCGAGCCGTCCCCCAGCCAGTCCCCGGCGGCCACCACGGCCTGGCCCACCCCGGGGTGCTCCAGCAGGGCGGCCTCGATTTCGCCGCACTCGATGCGGTAGCCGCGCACCTTCACCTGGGCGTCCTCGCGGCGCAGGAATTCATACAGCCCGTCGGCCCGGCGGCGGCCCAGGTCGCCGCTGCGGTAGACGCGCCGCCCGTCCCGCTCGGAGAAGCGCCGGGCCGTGAGCTCCGGGGCGTTCAGGTAGCCGCGGCCCACGCTCGGCCCGGCCAGGAGCAGCTCCCCCGGCACCCCGGCGGGCAGCTCGCGGCCCTGCTCGTCGCAGACCAGGATGGCCATGCCCGCCACGGGCTCGCCGATGGGCACGATGTCCGGGTACTCGCGCCAGTTGGCCGAGGTGAGCCCGTGCATGGTGGTGTCCACGGCGCACTCGGTGGGGCCGTAGGCGTTGACCAGCAGGGTCCGGTCGTGGCCGGGCAGGCTGAAGAAGCGGCGCGGCAGCTCGGGCCGCATGACCTCGCCCCCGAGCAGGAAGCAGCGCGCCCGGGAGTGGGTTCCGCTGCGCTCCCAGTGGTCCAGGAGCATGGCCAGGTGGCTGGCCGTGCCGTCGCAGAGGTGGATGTCGCGCTCCTCCAGAAAGGCGTGGAGCCGGGCCGGGTCGCGCCGGATCGTATCGGGCACGATGTGCAGGGTGTGGCCCCCGGCCAGGGCGCTGAAGATCTGCTGCACCGAGGCGTCGAAGGCGAAGGAGGCGATGAGGGTTATGTTCAGGGGGGTGTCCGGGGGCTCGCCCGGGCGGAGCAGCCGCGCCAGCAGGGGCTGGGTGGCCCCCTGGGCCAGGTTCGCCAGGTTGCGCTGCTCGTTCACCGCGCCCTTGGGCCGTCCGGTGGTGCCGCTGGTGAACACGGCGTAGGCGGCGTTCTCCGGCCCCACCTCCGGGTCGGGCGGGGTCGCGGGCAGCCCGGCCATGTCCGCCAGGGTCCAGGCCCGCTTGGCCGGGACCGGGGCGGGGTCGGTCTTGCCGGGCCCGGCCGGGCCGACCATGAGGTCGTAGCCGTAGGCGGCCAGCTCGCGCTCGTCGCAGTCCATGGGCGAGAAGGCGAGGTCCAGGGGCCGCCCGGCCGCGGCCTGGTCGGCGGCCCAGCTCCGGAGGAAGTCGCGGTGCACGAACAGGGCGTCGTCCATGTCCAGCCGGGTGGCGTAGCCCTGTCCGGCGTGGATGCGGGCGAAGTCGCGCAGGGAGGCGGCCAGCTCGTCCAGCCGCTCCAGGTCCCAGATGTTGCCGAGGAACAGGCGCCCGCCCGGGGCCAGGCGCTCCAGGCAGAGGTCCAGCACCCGGCGCAGGTAGCCCAGCCCGGGGAAGGACTCGATCACGCTGTTGCAAATGACGCAGTCGAAGCCCTCGGCGGGCAGGGTCCCGATCTCGTCGGCGCGCAGGCGGCGCAGCTCGCAGTTCGTCAGCCCCAGTTGCCGGGCCTGTCGGTCGGCCCAGGCCACGCTGCGGCCCGAGAGGTCCACCCCCAGGAAGCGGCCGCAGAGCGGGGCCACGTGGCGCATGGTGATGCCCGAGGCCACGCCGATCTCCAGCACGCGGGAGCCGGGCCCCAGGACCGGGGCGAGCTTGGCGGCCACGTTGGCCCCGTAGCCCTCCATGACCTCGCGGCTCAGCCACTGCCCGGTGTAGGGGCTCTTCCAGCCGCCCACCTGGATGTCGTCGGCCCCGTCCTCGGCCACGAAGTCCCACAGGGCCTCGCTCATGAGCTCCCCGGGCGGCTCGCGCAGGGCCTCGGCGTCCGGGGCGTCCAGGACCACCAGGTGGGCCAGGTCCGGGCAGCGCCAGAGCAGGGTCCCGGCGTCGGCCAGGAAGGCGCGCTCGGTGAGCAGCACCGGGGCGGCGCAGTCCACGAGCATGTCCCGCCGCCGGGCCCGGGGCAGGGTGGGGTCCACGGGCACGTAGGCCCCGCCCGCGCGCAGCACGCCCAGGATGGCGGCCACGGTGAGGGCGCGGCGGCCGAGCATCACCCCCACGAAGCGCTCCGGCCCCACGCCCAGGGAGCGCAGGAACCGGGCCAGCCGGGCCGAGAAGCCGTCCAGCTCGGCGTAGGTCATGCCCCCGGCGGCGTCGCGCACGGCCAGGCGCTCGGGATGGCGGGGCAGGACGGCTTCGAGCAGGGCGGTCATGGTGGGAAATGGGGTGGAGAACGGCGCGGGGCCGGCGGCGGCCGACGCGGTCGACGCGGCCGGGGCCGTCGGGGCGGCCGGAGGGGCGAAGGTGAAGTCGGAGAGTTTCATGGCAGGTGTTCCGGGTCGGGTTCCGGAGCGGGCTCCGGGAGGATGTCCTGGGCGGCGGCCCGGGCGAAGGCGGCCAGATGCTCCAGCCAGGCCCCCGCGGTCTCGGGCTCCAGGAGGTCGGTGTCGTATTCCAGGCGCAGGAGCAGGCCGTCGTCCGGCTCGGCCACCACGAAGAGGGTCAGATCGTACTTGGCGGTGCCCGCCTCCACGGCGCGCATCTCCTCCAGGGCGATGCGGCGGGTGGTCAGGGCCTGGGCCGCCCCGTCCTCACCCGTCTCGCCCGCGCCGTCCGCCTCGCCCGGGCCGGACCCGGCCGTCCCGGGCAGCAGGGCGGTGAAGTCCTGGTACTCGAAGGCCACGTTGAACAGGGGCAGGCCGTCGGCCGTGCGGCGCGGGGCCAGGTCGCGCACCAGCAGGTCGAAGGGGCAGTCCTGGTGGTCCAGGGCGGCCAGCACGGCCTCGCGCGTCTGGGCCAGCAGGTCGCGGAACTCCATGTCCGTCTCCAGGCGCAGGCGGATGGGCAGCAGGTTCATGAAGAAGCCCACCACCCCCTCCAGGTCGGGCCGTCCCCGGCCGGTGACGCCCAGGCCGATCACCAGGTCGTCCTGGCGGGTGAGGCGGTGGAGCAGGGCGGCGAACACGGCCAGGAAGAGGTGGGCCAGGGTGGTCCCGCTGGCCTGGGCTGCGGCGTGGAGCCGCCGGGCCGCCTCCGGGGCCACGGGGCGGCGCAGGCTGTCGCCGCGGAAGGAGCGCGCGGCCGGGGCCGGGCGGTCGTGGGGCAGGGCGATGCGCCCCGGGGCCCCGGCCAGGCGCTGCCGCCACCAGGCCACGTGGCCGGAAAAGTCCTGGCCCGCCTGCCACACGGCGTAGTCCTTGGCCTGGATGGGCAGCGGGGGCAGCCCGGCCGGGACGCCCCGGCGCTCCGCGGCGTAGAGCCGGGCCAGCTCGCCGAAGAGCAGGTGCAGGCTCCAGCCGTCGCCCAGGATGTGGTGCATGACCAGCAGGGCCAGGGTGCTGCCCGGCAGGGCGAAGAGCTCCATGCGCCACAGGGGCGGGCGCTCCAGGTCGAAGGGCTCGGTGACGGCCCGGCGCATGCGCCGGAAGGCCTCGGCCCGGGCCCCGCTCTCGTTCGCCAGGTCGTGGCGGCGCAGGGCCGGGACCGCGTGCTCCAGGACGAACTGGCGCGGCCCGTCCGCATCGTCGCGGCCCATGCGGAAGCCGGTGCGCAAGCCCTCGTGCCGGGCGGCCAGGGCGGCCAGGGCGCGCTCCAGGGCGGCCGGATCCGGCGGCGGGTCGAACTCGAACACGAAGGCCATGTTGTAGGCCTCGGCCCCGCCCGGCATCTGGTGCAGCACGAAGAGGCGCTGCTGGGCGTGCCCGGCCGGGTAGTCCGGGGCCGGGGGCGCGGGGGGGATGCGCTCCACCTTGCGGGGCAGGGCCTCCACCACCCGGGCCAGGTCGCGCACCACGGGGTGGCGGAAGACCTCGGCCAGGGGCAGGGTCACGCCCGCGGTCTCGGCCAGCCGGGCGGCCAGCCGGGTGGCCATGAGGCTGTGCCCGCCCAGGGCGTGGAAATCGTCGTCGCGGGCGATGTCGTCGCGGTCGAAGAGCGCGGCGAAGGCCTCGGCCACCAGGCGCTCGGCCGCGGTGTGCGGCGGCTCGCCCCGGCCGCGCAGGTCCAGCTCCGGGGCGGTCTCGGCCAGCCGGGCCAGGGCGCGGCGGTCGGTCTTGCCGCTGGCGGTGAGGGGGATGGCGTCCACGGCCGCGAACCGGGCCGGGACCATCCACCCGGGCAGCCGGTCCGCCAGGTGGCGGCGCAGGCTCCGGGCCAGGGCCTCGGGGTCGGCGCCGGGGGCGGGGACCAGGCAGGCCGCCAGCCGGGGCTCGTTGGCCGGACCTTCCGCCACCACGGCCGCGGCGCGCACCCCGGGCAGCCCGGCCAGGGCGGCCTCCACCTCCTCGGGCTCCACGCGGTGCCCGCGGATCTTGATCTGTCCGTCGCGGCGGCCCAGGAACTCCAGGACCCCGTCGGCCCGGCGGCGGCCCAGGTCGCCGGTGCGGTAGAGGCGCTCGCCCGGCAGGTCCGGGCTGGCCACGAAGGCGGCGGCGGTGAGGTCGTCGCGGCCCAGGTAGCCCAGGGCCAGGCCGTCCCCGGCCGCGCAGATCTCGCCCACGGCCCCGGGCGGGACCAGGCGGCCGTCCGCGTCCAGCAGGTGCACGCGGGTGTTGGCCACCGGGCGGCCGATGGGCACGGGCCCGGCGCAGTCCGCCGGGGCGAGGCGGTGGGTGGTGGTGAAGGTGGTGTTCTCGGTGGGCCCGTAGCCGTCGAGCAGGGTGAGCCCGGGGCAGGCCGCCAGGATGCGGGCCATGCGCTCCGGGTTCAGGGCCTCGCCGCCGGTGAGCAGGATGCGCAGGGGGGCGAAGGCCGCGGGGTCGGCCTCGGCCTGGCGGTGGCAGAGGCTGGCCGTGAGCCAGAGCCAGGTGACGCCGTGGTCGCGGATGAGCCGGGCCGGGCCGTCCTGGGCCAGCACGGCCTCGCGTCCGGCGGCCACCAGGCGCGCGCCGTTGAGCCAGGCCCCCCAGATCTCGATGGTGGCGGCGTCGAAGCCCAGGGGCGCGGCCTGGAGCACCACGTCCTCGGGCCGCGGGGCGTGCTCCAGGGCGCGGTCGTCCTTGTCCCGGCGCTCCCCCCGCACCAGGCGCAGCACGGCCCGGTGCGGGACCACCACGCCCTTGGGCTCCCCGGTGGACCCGGAGGTGAAGAGCACGTAGGCCGGGGCCGCGCCGCCCGGGGCCTCGGGCAGGGGGGCGTCCGGATCCGGGGCGGCCAAGGCCGAGGTGAGGGTCGCGGCCAGATTCAGCACGGCCGGGGCGGCCTCGGCGGGCAGGTCCGCCGCGGCCAGGGCCTGGCGTCCGGCCCGGTCCGCCAGCACC
>JBFWIY010000113.1:5631-7375 GCA_050255855.1 Desulfovibrionaceae bacterium | reverse complement strand
TCTTTTCGGCTTCGGTGGGGTCGATGCCCAGGATCTTGGCGTGGGTGACCGTGGCCTGGACCAGGGCGCAATGCAGGGAGCCCTGGGGCAGGCGGGTGCCCATGTCGGAGCCGAAGTCCCAGGTGCCGGTGACCTTGGCCACCGCGGAGGGGCGGGGGTAGTGGGAGCCCCAGATGCGGCCGTCCTCGGGGAGCTGGTACTGCAGGTCCTCGACGGTCTTTTCGCCGCGCATGACCGCGGCGGCGTCCATGACGGCGTCCACCAGGGGTTTGTACCCGGTGCAGCGGCAGGCGTTGCGGTGCTTCTGGAACCAGTCGCGCACCTCCTCGCGGGTGGGCTTCGGGTTCTCGGTCAGCAGGGCGTAGGTGGACACGATGAAGCCCGGCGAGCAGAAGCCGCACTGGGCCGCGCCGTGCAGGATCCAGGACATCTGGATGGGATGCAGGTTGCCGGGGGTGCCGATGCCCTCCAGGGTGAGGATCGTGGCGCCGTTCTTGATCTTGCCGAACTTGCGGGTGCAGGAGCGCACCAGCTTGCCGTCCATGACGATGGTGCAGGCCCCGCACTGGCCCTGGTTGCAGCCGATCTTGACGCTGGTCAGTCCCACGTTTTCACGCAGCACATCGGCCAGCGACGACGCGGGGTCGGCGACGACCATGCGCTCCACGCCGTTGATTTGCAGCATTCGTTTGATCATGAAGCCTCCTCGGATGCTTGGTTGACTCGGTTTGTATGGGGACCCTTGCCGGAACAAGGGACGGGGCCTCTACGCTTTGCCGAAGGGGCAGACCGGGTAGTGGCAGACCTCGCAGCCCGCACAGAACCCGCCGTGCCCCAACTCCACGATGTCGTCGCGCGTGACGTGCTCGCCCGCCAGCAGCCGGGGGACCACCAGGTCGAAGATGCTGGCGCGGTAGTACATGACGCAGCCCGGCAGCCCGAGAACGGGCACGCCGTGCAGGTAGGAGAGCAGGAACATGGCCCCCGGGAAGGTGGGCGAGCCGTAGCTCACCACCTCGGCCCCGGTGGCGCGGATGCTGGCCGGGGTCTGGTCGTCGGGGTCCACGCTCATGCCGCCGGTGACCACCACCATGCCCGCCCCCCGGTCGATGAAGGCCAGGATGGCGTCGCGGGTCATGGCCGGGTCGTCGCTGACCAGGGTTTGGTCCAGGACCTCGGAGCCCAGGTCGCGGAACTTCTTGCGCAGCACCGGGCCGAACTTGTCCTTGATGCGGCCGTGGAAGACCTCGCTGCCCGTGGTCACCACGCCCACCTTCACCCGGGCCAGGGGTTTGACCTCCAGCACCGGAGCGCCCTCCCGGGCCAGCTCCTCCACCCGGGCCACGCTGGCCTCGTCGATGATGAGCGGCACCACGCGCGCCCCGGCCACGGGCCGCGGGGACCCGATGAGCATGCGGTCGTGCATGGTGGCCACCACCACGGACTCCACGGAGTTGATGCGGTGCAGGGCCTCCACGTTGACGCGCAGCAGCCCGGGCTCGGCCAGCAGGTTGACCCGGCCCTCGCACACCGAGGAGCAGGTCAGCCCGGGACCGGCCACGGCCGAGGCGATGCGCCGGGCGGCCTCGTCCTCGTGGACCTGCCCGGCCTCCAGGTCGAGCACGTAGATGTGCTCCTTGCCGATGGACAGCAGCTCGGGGATGTCCTGCTCGGAGATGATGTGGCCCTTGCGGAAGGCGGGGCCCTTGCTTTCGCCGGGGAGGATGCGCGTCATGTCGTGGCA
>JBFWIY010000113.1:0-5531 GCA_050255855.1 Desulfovibrionaceae bacterium | reverse complement strand
CGAGCACGTAGATGTGCTCCTTGCCGATGGACAGCAGCTCGGGGATGTCCTGCTCGGAGATGATGTGGCCCTTGCGGAAGGCGGGGCCCTTGCTTTCGCCGGGGAGGATGCGCGTCATGTCGTGGCAGAGCACCATGCCGACGGCTTCCTGGACGGGGACGGTCTTGATCATATCGTTCGGCTCCCTTGCGGGTTCAGGTCCGGCCGGTGCGGTTCTGGCCCGGGGTCCGGCTGGTCGGGAACCGTGGCGGCGCACACGCGCGTGGCCGGTCATTCACTTTTTTTCTCTCGGATCCGTGTGAGTAATTGTGCCCAAAAGGGCATGACTGGTCAATAGGACTGGACTTGATTATCACGGTCGGCCGCCGCCGCCCGGGCCGGGGCGGGCCGGCCGCATCGGGTTGGGAGCGCAGGATTTTCGGAGGGGAACGCGCCGTTGCGGCAAAAAATCGGCGCATTCGGCCCGGAATGGAAGGGCGCCAAAGCGTAGGAAGCGGCGACGAAAACGCAGGGGGGGATTTTCGGACGGAGAAAACGAGTGCGTGGGGGGAGGGGGGAAGTGCGGGGAGAGGCGGCCGACCCGGCGCGGGCGCACGAAGACGGCCCCGGTCCGATGGGGGGGACGATCCGGACCGGGGCCGCCGAGGGGCCTTGCGGCCCCGCGCATTCGACAGGGGCTACATCAGCGAATTGCAGACCCGGGGCAGGATGGGGAGCTCGCCGTGCTCGGCGGCGGCGTAGCGGGCCTGCTCCTCCAGCCAGCCGGGCGTGATGCGGCCGTCCACCACGGCCACCACGGAGTCCCCGAGGTATTGCGCCTCGCCCAGGTCGTGGGTGACGTGGAGCACGGGCACGGCCAGGTCGTCCTTGAGGGCCCGGAGCTCCTGGCGCAGGGTGGTGCGGGTGGCCACGTCCAGGGCGGAGAAGGGCTCGTCCAGCAGCAGCACCGAGGGGTCCCGGGCCAGGGCCTGGCAGAAGGCGGCGCGCTGGCGCTCCCCGCCGGAGATGTGGGCGGGCCGGGCGTCGGCCAGGTGGCGGATGCCGAACATCTCCATGAGTTCGTCCACGCGGCGCATGTCCGTCGCGGCGAAGGCCACGTTCTTGCGCACGGTGAGGTGGGGGAACAGGGTGTAGTCCTGGAAGACCAGGCCCAGGCCGCGCTTCTGCGGGGGCACGAAGATCCCGGCCTCGCGGTCCACCCAGACCGTCCCGCCCAGGCGGATGACGCCCTGGTCGGGCCGCTCCAGCCCGGCCACGGCGCGGATCAGGGTGGTCTTGCCCGCGCCCGAGGGGCCGACGATGGCGGTCAGCGTCCCGGCCGGGCAGCTGAGGTCCACGTCCAGGGTGAACATGGGCAGGCGCTTGCGGATGCGGATGGAGAGGGTGTCGCGGTTCATGAGCGGCGCTCGTTGATGGTGTTGATGACCAGGAGCACCAGGAAGCTCACCGGCACCAGGGCCAGGGAGAGCAGGATGGCGTCGTCGTAGCGCATGGCCTCCACGGCCTCGTAGATGGCGATGGAGGCCACCTTGGTCTGTCCGGGCACGGAGCCGCCCACCATGAGGATGACGCCGAACTCGCCCAGGCTGTGGGCGAAGACCAGGATGGAGGCCGCGGCCAGGCCGCCCAGGCAGTTGGGCAGCACCACGCGGAAAAAGGACCGGGTGCGGGAGAGGCCGAGGATGGCGGCGCTCTCCAGCAGGCGGCGGTCGAGCTTCTGGAAGGACGCGCGCAGAGGCTGGACCGCGAAGGGCAGGTTGAACACCAGGGAGGCGAGCAGGATGCCCGGGAAGGTGAACACCAGGCGTCCGCCCCCGGCGGCGGCCCAGGTCTCGCCCAGCCAGCCGTGGGGGGCCATGATCATGAGCAGGCCGAAGCCGAGCACCGTGGGCGGCAGGACCATGGGCAGGGTGATGCACGAGTCCAGCACGCTCTTGCCCGGGAAACGGTAGAACGCCAGCATGTAGGCCGCCGGCGCGGCCACCACCGGGATGAACACGGTGGTGGCCAGCGCCAGCTTGGCGGACAGAATCAGGGGAATCCAATCCATGAGTCGACGGGCCTACTTGTAGCCGTACTTGGCCTTGATGGCCTTCACGGTGTCGGACTCCAGGAACTTCACGAACTTGGCGGCGTTCTCAGGATGCGGGGCGCTCTTCAGGATGCAGCCGGCCTGAATGACGTCCGGGGCCTGGGGGACCTGCACGAAGCAGCCCGCCGCGCCTTCGGGGGTGAAGGTGGAGGACAGGGCGATGAAGCTCGCGTCGGCGGCGCCGGTGGTGGCGAACTGGAAGGGCTGGGTGATGTTCTGCCCGAAGACCAGCTTGGACTGCATGGAGTCCCAGATGCCCGCGGCCTGCATGGCCTGCATGGAGGAGGTGCCGTAGGGCGCGGTCTCCACGTTGGCGATGCCGACCTTGGCCACGGCGGGATCGGCCACGATCTTGTCCCAGCTCTTGGCGCACAGGTCCTTCTTCATGGTGAACAGCACCACCTGGCCCTTGGCGTAGATGAAGGGCTCGGTGGCCTGGCCGTCGGCGAAGAGCTTGGCCGGGCGTTTCTGGTCGGCGGCCAGGAAGACGTCGAAGGGCGCGCCGTTCATGATCTGGCCGTAGAGCTTGCCGGTGGAGGTGTACACGGCCTCCACGGTGAGGCCGCTCTCGGCCTTGAAGGCCGGGATGATCTCCTCCATGGCCGGGGTGAAGTTGGCGGCCTGGGCCAGGAGCAGGTCGGCGGCCCGGGCCGGCAGGGCCATCAGGCACAGGACCGCCAGAACGAACAGGATACGCAGGGATTTCATGTCGGGTCTCCTCACTGTGGGGGTTGCGGAACGGTTGCAAAACCGGCGCGGGGATTGCTACCATGCGCCGTAGCAAGGACGTATGACCATTTGCGAAGAATGGGCAACGCAGTCACGGAAGTTTGAGAAAGCGTGACCGGCCGCCGGGCGCGGCGGTTCGGAGGGAATGCATGGGAGGAATCCGGCTCTCGGCGGGGGAGGTCTTCACGGTTCCGGCGGCGGTGCGCCGCCTGGATCCGGAGCAGCTGCACGCCCTGGAGGCGGCCTTCGACGCCTGGCGCGATGCGGCCAGGGGCGCGGCGGCCCGGCTCCCGCGCGAGCGGCTGCGGCTCGTCTTCCTGCTCCTGCGCCACACCGGGGCCCGGCTGGGCGAGGTCCTGGGGCTGGACGAGTCGGCCGACGTGGACGCCGAGGGCGGCGAGGTCCGGCTCGGCTCCGGGGCGGCCCGGCGCACCGTGCCCCTGCCCGAGGGGCTCTGCCGCGAGCTGCGCGCCGTGCTCCAGGCCCCCCAGAGCGGGGCGGGCCGGGGCGGCTGGTTCAAGGTCGATCCCGGTTACGTGCGCCGGGTGTTCTACGCCCGGGCGGGCGAGGCCGGCGTGCCGCGCGAGCTGGCCACCCCCCGCGTGCTGCGCAACACCCGGGCCGTGGAGCTGCTGCGCAGCGGCGTGCCGCTCACCGTGGTGCGCGACGTGCTGGGCCAGGGCTCGGCGGACCTGACCAGCGTGTTCCAGACCTATTCCGAGGGCGCGGCCGCGCACCTGGTGCGCCGCCTGGCCCTGAGCGCCCTGCCCGGCCGCACCAGCGCGCGCAACACCTTCCTGGGCCAGGTCGTCTCGGTGCGGCGGGACGGGATCATGGCCGAGGTGGCGCTACGCACCCCGGCGGGCACCGAGGTCAGCGCCGTCATCACCGCCCAGAGCCTGAACACCCTGGGCCTGACGCCGGGCTCGCCCGTGGCGGCCACGGTGAAGGCCCCGCTGGTGAACGTGCTGCGCCCGGGCGAGGCCGCCCCGGCCAGCGCCCGCAACCGCCTCCTGGCCGTGGTCACGGACATCCGCTCCACCGAGGTGGTGGCGGAGATCTCCGGCCGCACGGATAAGGGCGAGGGGGTCTGCGCCCTGGTGAGCGCCAGCAGCGCCGCGGAGCTGGACCTGCGCGAGGGGCAGCGGGCGGAGTTCCGGTTCAAGGCCCTGTGCGTGGTGCTCAACACCATCTGATTCCATCCGGAAGAACCCGCCGCCGTGGCGCGGGGCGGTTGCCTCCCGGGGCGCAAGCCGGTAGGATGCGCTGTGGAGTGGGACGACCAACGGTCGGAGGGCAGGCCTTGAAACCGGCGAACCTGATTTACGGTGTGGACGACAAACCGCCCCTGTGGGTGGGCATCCTGCTTGGCTTCCAGCACGTGTCCCTCATCTCCATCGGCCTGGTCTTTCCCGTGCTGGTGACCCGCTCCGTGGGCGCCGGGCCCGAGGCCGCCACCATGGTCCTGGAGATGAGCATGATCGCCGCCGGGCTCGCGGTCATCCTCCAGGCCCTGAAGCGCGGCCCCATCGGCTCGGGGTATCTGTGCCCCTCGCTGTGCGGCCCGTCCTTTCTTTCGGCCTCCCTGCTGG
This sequence comes from Desulfovibrionaceae bacterium, assembly GCA_050255855.1. Classification (GTDB taxonomy): domain Bacteria; phylum Desulfobacterota; class Desulfovibrionia; order Desulfovibrionales; family Desulfovibrionaceae. The sequence goes on along the minus strand of JBFWIY010000113.1, from coordinate 1,118 downwards.
CGGTGAAGACCGGGGGGCTGTCCCTGCTGTTCGGCATGACCCTGTTCGCCGGGGTGGCCGAGGGCCTGTTCTCCCGGGTCATCAAGCGGCTGCGCGTGCTCTTCCCCTCCGAGGTCACCGGGCTCATCGTGGCCATGGTGGGCATCACGGTCATCAAGCTGGCCGGGGCCAACTTCCTCGGTCTGGACGAGACGGACCAGGCCCTGCGCCACGAGGAGCTGCTCGTGGCCCTGTTCACCCTGGCGGCCATGGTCGGGCTCAACGTCTGGACCCGGGGCCAGCTGCGCCTGTTCTGCATCCTCATCGGCATGATTCTGGGCTACGTCGCCTCCTGGCTGGCCGGAGTGTTCGGTCCGGAGGAGTTCACCGTGCTCGCGGAGAGTTCCTGGCTGAGCCAGCCCTTCCGGGGCCACCCGGGCTGGAGCTTCGACTGGTCCCTGGCCGCGCCCTTTCTCATCGCCATGGTCTGCTCCAGCCTGAAGACCGTGGGCGACCTGACCACCTGCCAGAAGATCAACGACACCGAGTGGAAGCGGCCGGATATGGAGAACATCGGCAAGGGCGTGCTGGCCGACGCCGCGGGCTGCGCCCTGGGCGGGCTGCTGGGCGGCCTGGGCCAGTCCTCGTCCTCCTCCAACATCGGCCTGAGCATCGCCACCGGGGCCACCAGTCGGCGCATCGCCCTGTTCATCGGCGGGATCCTCGTGCTGCTGGCCTTCTGTCCCAAACTGGCCGCCATTTTCGTCATCATGCCCAGGCCCGTGGTGGGGGCCACCGTGGTCTTCAGCCTCTGCTTCATGGTGGTGGCGGGCATCCAGATTATCATGATGCGCATGATCGACGCGCGCAAAACCTTTGTCATCGGGCTGTCCATGATCTTCGGGCTCATGGTGGACATGCTGCCCGGGGCCTTTGCCGGGCTGCCCGGGTGGCTGGCCCCGGTGTTCTCCTCCTCCCTGTCTGCGGCCACGGTGCTGGCCGTGGTGCTGAACCTCTGTTTTCGGATCGGCGTGGCCTCCAAGGCCGTGCTGGAGCTGGAGCGTGGGGGGGAGCCGACCTGGGAGGTGGTGGCCTTCATGCAGCGCCAGGGCGGGGCCTGGGGCGCGCGGCCCGACGTG
>JBFWIY010000112.1:0-7401 GCA_050255855.1 Desulfovibrionaceae bacterium | reverse complement strand
CTCGGCCACCAGGATGGTGGCGGCGGTGGCCAGGCGGGAGACGTCGCGGCCCACGGCGGTGACGCCGATGACCCGCCCCCGGCTCCAGACCACCTTCACGAAGCCGCGGGTGGCGGCGTGGGCCTGGGCCATGGGGTTGGCGGCCAGCTGGGCCCGGGTGACCACGGGGGTCTCCCCGGACGACGCGGCCTCGGCCACGGCCTCGGCCTCCAGGCGTCCCACGCGCAGCACCTCGGGGTCGCCGTAGAGGATGCTCGGCACCGGGCCGGACTCGTAGGGGCCGGTGCAGCACTGGTCGGGCTGAGCGCCCAGCCGGGCGGCCACGTAGCGGGCCTGGTGCGAGGCGGCGTGGGCCAGCATGGCCCGGCCGTTGACGTCGCCGATGGCGTAGACCCGGTCCGCGGCCTGGAGAAAGTCGTCGGTGTCGATCCAGCCCGGGCCCACCGTGGACGCGCCGATGGTCGAAAGCCCCAGGCCGTCGCTGACCGGGCCGCGGCCCACGGCCACCAGGGCCAGGTCCGCGCTGAGGGTCTCGCCGCCGTCCAGGGTGAGCACCGCGCCCTCGGGGGTGCTGACCAGCCCGCTCACCCGGCCGCCCAGGCGCAGGTCCCACTTGCGGCGCTTGAGGATCTGGGCCAGCAGCTTGGAGACCTCGGGGTCCTCGGCCGGGGCCGGGCGGTCCATGGCGTCCACCAGGGTGATGGCCGCGCCCAGGCGGTGGGCGGCCTGGGCCAGCTCCAGGCCGATGAAGCCCGCGCCCACCACCAGCAGCCGGGCGGGCATGGCGGTGAGGGCCAGGAATTCGGTGGAGGAGAGGATCTTGTCCCCGTCGGGCCGCAGGAAGGCCGGGGCCGCGGGCCGGGCCCCGGTGGCGATGACCGCCTGGCCGTACCCGATGCGCGCCGGGACGCCCGCGCCCGTGAGCTCCAGCACGCCCGGTCCGGCGAAGCGGCCGCGCGCGGCGTAGGCCGTGACCTTGGCGTCGGCCAGGCGCTTGGCCATGGCCTTGCGCGTGGCCTCGATGAGGGCGGCGGTGCGGGCGGCCAGGGCCGCGAAGTCCACGCACACGTCGCCGGACGCGATCTTCACCCCGGCCTGGGCCTCCAGCTCGTCCAGGGCCTCGGTGCCCCCGAGCCAGAACTTGGTGGGGATGCAGCCCTCGTTGAGGCAGGTGCCGCCCAGGGGCCCGGCGTGCACCAGGGCCACGCTGAGCCCGCGCGCCGCGGCCTCCAGGGCGCAGTCGTAGCCCCCGGGCCCGGCGCCGAGGATCACGGCGTCGTAGCGCGGCGTGACGGCCCCGGCGGGGGCGGCGGGATCAGGCATGTTCCAGGTCCTCGGTGAGCACCATGTTGCGGGCCGCGGCGGTCTCGTCCAGGCGGCGCACCGGCAGGGTCACCGGGGCGGCGTGCAGGGCCTCGGGGTCCGTGGCGACCCGGGCCGCGATGTCCAGCAGGTCGTCCACAAAGGCGTCCAGGGTGGCCTTGCTCTCCGTCTCGGTGGGCTCCACCATGATGGCTTCCTTGACGATGAGCGGGAAGTACACCGTGGGGGCGTGGTAGCCGCGGTCCAGCAGGGCCTTGGCGATGTCCAGGGCGTGGACCCCGTCCTTGGCCTGGCGCACGGCGCTGGCCACGAACTCGTGCATGCAGGTGCGGTTGTACGGGATCTCGAAGGCGTCTTCGAGGCGCTTGCGCATGTAGTTGGCCGCCAGCACGGCCTGCTCGGACACGCGGATCAGCCCCTCGCGCCCCAGGCGCAGGATGTAGGCGTAGGCCTTGAGCGCCACGCCGAAGTTCCCGTAGAACGGGGCCACGTAGCCGATGCTCTTGGGATAGTCGTATTTGAGGCAGTACTGGCCGTCCTCCAGGCGCACCACGCGGGAGATGGGCAGAAACGGCGTCAGCCGCTCGCTCACGCCCACCGGGCCGGAGCCCGGGCCGCCGCCGCCGTGGGGGGTGGCGAAGGTCTTGTGCAGGTTGAGGTGGACCACGTCGAAGCCCACGTCGCCCACGCGCATCTTGCCCAGGATGGCGTTGAGGTTGGCCCCGTCGTAGTAGAGCAGGGCGTCCACCTTGCGCAGCAGCGCGACGATTTCCGGCAGGTTGCGCTCGAAGAGCCCCAGGGTGTTGGGGCAGGTCATCATCATGCCCGCCACGGAGTCGTCCAGGACCCGGGCCAGGGCCTCGGGATCCACGATGCCGTCGCGGGAGGGCACGTTCACCACGTCGAACCCGGCGATGGAGGCCGAGGCCGGGTTGGTGCCGTGGGCCGAGTCCGGCACCAGGACCTTGGCGCGCTTGCGTCCCTTGTCCTTGTGGTAGGCGGCCATGATCATGGCCCCGGTGAGCTCGCCGTGGGCCCCGGCCATGGGGTGCAGGGTGAAGGCGGCCATGCCCGTGATCTCGCACAGGAGCTGTTCGAGGTGGAACATGACCTCCAGGGCCCCCTGGCAGAGCCGGCCCGCGCCGGTGAGCTGGGGCAGCACCGGGTGCAGCCGGGTGAAGCCGGGCAGGGCGGCGGCCACCTCGGTGAACTTGGGGTTGTACTTCATGGTGCACGACCCCAGGGGGTAGAAGTTGGCGTCCACCCCGTAGTTCTGGCGCGAGAGGCGCGAATAGTGGCGCACCACGTCGAGTTCGGACACCTCGGGCAGGCCCGCGGGCTTGGCCCGCAGCAGCCCGGCCGGGACGGCCTCGGTCAGGGCCCGCTCCGGGGCCTCGGGCCAGACGCCCTCGCGTCCGGAAACGGAAGTCTGGAAGATGGTCTTCATGCCTTGAGCACCCCCGCGAGCAGCTCCGCGAACACGCCGATCTGCTCTTCGCTGTGCTTTTCCGTGCAGGCCACGAGCATTTCGCGCTCCAGGCCGGGATAGTAGCGGCCGAGGGGGAAGCCCGGGGCCACGCCGCGCTCCAGGAGCCGTGCGATGACCTCGTAGGCGGGCACGGGCAGGGTGACGGCGAACTCGTTGCCGAAGGGTTCCGGGGTGTACAGCTCCACCCCCGGGATGGCCGTGAGGCGCTTGGCCGCGTAGTGGGCGCGCTCCAGGCAGAGCCCGGCGGTGCGCTCCAGGCCCTCGTTGCCCAGCAGGCTCATGTGGATGGCGGCGCGCAGGGCGCACAGGGCCTGGTTGGAGCAGATGTTGCTCGTGGCCTTCTGGCGGCGGATGTGCTGCTCGCGCGCCTGGAGGGTGAGCACGTAGCCGGTCTTGCCCTCCAGGTCCGTGGTGCGGCCCACGATGCGGCCGGGCATCTGGCGGATCATGCCCTTGGAGCAGGTCATGATGCCCAGGTAGGGGCCGCCGAAGGAGAGCGGCAGGCCCAGGGACTGGCCCTCGGCCACGGCCACGTCCGCGCCCATCTCGCCCGGGGTCTTGAGCACGGACTGGAGCACCGGATAGGCGGAGATGATGCTCACGGCCCCGGCCGCCCGGGCGGCGGCGAAGAGTTCGGTGAAGTCGGCCACGTGGCCGAAGAAATCGGGGTTCTGCACCAGCACGGCGGCGGTATTGTCGTCCAGGGCGGCGCGCATGGCCTCCTGGTCGATGCGGCCGTGGGCGTGGGGCAGGGTGACGAACTCCAGGTTCAGGTTGGAGGTGTAGGACCCCAGCATGACCCGGTAGATGGGGTTCAGCCCCTCGCTCACCAGGATGCGGCGGCGCTTGGTGTGGCGCACCGCCATCATCAGGGCCTCGAAGATGGCCGTGCCGCCGTCGTAGACCGAGGCGTTGGCGCACTCCATGCCCAGCAGTCGGGCCACCAGGGTCTGGTACTCGAACACGGCCTGGAGCGTGCCCTGGGAGGCCTCGGGCTGGTACGGGGTGTAGGCGGTGTAGAACTCGCCCCGGCCGGACAGGGCGTCCACGGCGGCGGGGATGAAGTGGTCGTAGAACCCGGCCCCGAGGAAGCTCAGGGGCTGGGAGGCGTTTTTCTGGCTCAGGCGCTCCAGGTGCTCCAGGACGGCGCGTTCGCTCTTGCCCGGGGGCAGGTCGAAGCTTTTGGGGCGCAGGGCCGCGGGGATCTCGGCGAAGAGCGCCTCCACGTCGGGAACCCCGACCACGTCGAGCATGGCCCGAACCTCGTCGGGCGTGTGAGGGACATAGGGCATGGCGGTCTCTTATTCGTAGGGTTCGCTTTCGAGGTGGCTGGCGTACTCCTCGGCGTCCATCAGGTCCTCGGGCTCCTCGGAGAGCTTGATTTTGACCAGCCAGCCGTCGCCGTAGGGCTCGCGGTTCACCAGCCCGGGATCGTCGTCCAGGGCCCCGTTGACCTCGACGATTTCGCCGGAGACCGGGGTGTACAGTTCGCTGGCGGCCTTCACGGACTCCACCGAGCCGACCTCGGCGCCGGCCTGGAAGGTGTCGCCCACGTCGGGCAGCTCCACGTAGGTCAGGTCGCCCAACTGCTCCTGTGCGAATTCCGTGATGCCCACGGTGGCGATTTCATCCTCGATACGCGCCCACTCGTGGGACTTGGTGTAGAAGAGGTCGCGGGGGATCATCAACGTCTCCTTGCGTTACGGGTCGTTTCTGGGGGTCGTAGCACGGCTTCTACGGCTTGCCTACCCCGCAGGAAGGGGGTTTCCCATTAACCGTGGCGGGCGTCAAGCGGCCGGGAGCCTCCGGGTTCCCGGCGGGACGGGCCGGGGCGCGCCGAGGCCCGGCCCGGGCCGCTTCAGGGCATGCGCAGGTCGCCGAAATAGGGGAAGTCCATGACGTTGACCACGCGCCCGGCGTTCAGGTCCTTGCGGGCGGCCCAGGAGAGGTATTGCCAGTGCAGGGGGATGAAGGCCGCGTCGTCGTACAGCAGCCGCTCCACGCGCCGGAGCAGGGCGGTGCGGCGGTGGGGGTCGATCTCCCCCTGGGCGGCCAGGGTCAGGCGGTCCACCTCGGGGTTGCAGTAGCCGCCGGAGTTGTAGCGGCCGTAGCCGGTCCGGGCGTCCGGGCACATGGCCAGCATCTCGTAGAAATTGGCCGAGTCCTCGGTGTCGGCGTGCCAGCCGATCATCTGGATGTCGGCCTCGCGGGCCTCGAAGCGGGGCCAGTACTGGGCCTTGGGCATGGTGGTCAGGCGCACCTCGATGCCGATGCGGGCCATCATGGTGACGAAGGCCTGGGCGATCTCCTCGTCGCAGATGTAGCGGTCGTTGGGCGCGATCATGGTGACGCTGAAGCCCTTGGCCCAGCCCGCCTCGGCCATGAGCCTGCGGGCGCGGGCCAGGTCGTAGCGGGGGACCAGGCCGGGGTCGTGGCCCGCGAAGCCCGGGGGCGAGAGCTGCCCGGCCGGGGCGGCCAGCCCGCGCAGAAAGGCCTCGGCGATGCCCGTGTTGTTGGTGGCCAGCCGCATGGCCCGGCGCACGCGCCGGTCGGCGAGGGCCTTGACCCGCGTTTGGTTGAGCTGGAGCAACAGGGTGCGCGTGCCGGGCAGGGTGATGGCCGTGAGGTCCGGCCGGGCCACGATGCGCGGCAGGTCCTGGGGCGGCACCGGGGAGATGAAGTCCGCCGCGCCGGAGAGCAGGGCGGCCGTGCGCCCGGCCTCGGAGGCGATGGGGGTGAGCTCGATGCGCTCCACGTTGCCGGTGTCCGGGTCCCAGTAGTCCGGGAAGCGGTCCAGGGTCAGGCGGCCGTCGGCCTCGGCCTGCACCAGGCGGAAGGGGCCGGTGCCGGAGACGTGGGTGCAGGCGAAGACGTCGGCCCCGGGCCCGGCCGTGACGCCGATGGCGTCCCGCGGCCGTCCCTGGTCGTCCGGGCCGGTGTAGTAGGCGCTGTCCATGGGAAAGAGGTAGGCCAGCACGTTGAGGGCCAGGCCGTAGGGCCGGGCCGTGATCAGGTCCACGGTGAGGTCGTCCACGGCCACGGCGCGCTCGAAGGGCGCGAACAGGCCCTTGTAGCCGTTCGAGCGCTTGAGGCGGTCCAGGGTCCAGACCACGTCCCGGGCGGTGAAGGGGTTGCCGGAGTGGAAGCGCACCCCGGGCCGCAGGTGCAGGCGCAGGGTGCGGTCGTCCAGGCGCTCCCAGCTCCGGGCCAGGCGCGGGGCGAGCTGCATGTCGCGGTCCCAGCGCACCAGGGGGTCGTAGACCACGTGGGCGAACTGGACCTGGGGCCCGGTGAGCTGGGCGTGGATGTCCAGGCAGGAGGGCCCGGCGGCCAGGGCCAGGCGCAGGGTGCGGGCCGGGGCCGGAGGGGCCGGGGCGTCGGCCGTGGGGGCGGCCGGAGCGGCCGGGGCGCGCGCCGGTTCCGTGGGGGCGTCCCCGCAGGCGGCCAGCAGCACGGCCGCGAGCAGGGCCGCCAGCAGGGCGGCCAGCCGGGCGGCCGGACGGCGTCGATCCGACCGGCGTGGGAGGGGCCGGCGTGGATGCATGTGGATCGGAATGGGCATGGTCCTCATGGGTCGGGGCGAGCGCGAACGTTCTTTTTTTCACGAGCCCAGACGGGTTGTACCAGGAAGCCCGGCGCTTGAAAACCATTCCGACGTATTGGGGCGGACTTTTATTCGGCCGGGAAATGCCGTACTCATGCGCCCATGACGCGGCAGGGCAGGGCATACGCATTCGGTCTGGCCACGGTGCTGCTCTGGAGCACGGTGGCCACGGCCTTCAAGCTCAGCCTGCGCCATCTGGACCCGGCCCAGCTCCTGTTCTATTCCAGCCTGGTCTCCACCCTGGCCCTGGGGGCCATGCTGGCGGCCCGGGGCGGGCTCGGCGCGGCCCTGCGCGCCACCCGGGCCCAGTGGCTGCGTTCGGCCTGGCTCGGGCTGCTCAATCCCTTCGCCTACTACCTCATCCTGTTCAAGGCCTACGACCTGCTCCCCGCCCAGCAGGCCCAGCCCATCAACTACACCTGGGCCATCACCCTGAGCCTGCTGGCCGTGCCCCTGCTGGGCCAGCGCATCGGCCTGCGCGACTGGCTGGCCGCGGCGGTGAGCTACGCGGGCGTGGTGGTCATCGCCACCCGGGGGGACGTGCTCTCCCTGCGCTTCGACAGCCCGCTGGGCGTGGGCCTGGCCCTGGCCAGCACGGTCATCTGGGCCCTGTACTGGATCGGCAACACCCGCGAGGACCGCGAGCCCACGGCGGCCCTGTTCCTGAACTTCCTGCTCGGCCTGCCCTGGGTGCTGGCCTGGTGCCTGGCCTTTCCGGGGCTGACGCCGCGCGGCGCGGCGTGGCCCGGGCTGCTGGGCGCGGCCTATGTGGGGCTGTTCGAGATGGGCGTGACCTTCGTGCTCTGGGGCACGGCCCTCAAACTTTCCGAGAACACCGCCAAGGTGGGGAACCTCATCTTCCTGTCCCCGTTCCTCTCCCTGGTCTTCATCCACTGGCTGCTGGGCGAGGCCATCGCCCCGGCCACCTACGCCGGGCTCGGGCTCATCGTGGCCGGGCTGCTGGTCCAGCGCGCCGGGCGCGGGG
>JBFWIY010000111.1:0-7413 GCA_050255855.1 Desulfovibrionaceae bacterium | reverse complement strand
CCTGTGTACGGACATCGCCCACCTCTTCTAGCCCGGCCCGGCGGCCGGACCGTCCCCCTGCCGGGGCCCGGTCCGGCCGCGGCCGCGGCCTAGCCGCCGAAGGTCCGGGCCACGCGGGTGAGGGCGGCCTGGTCCGCCCCGCCCTGGCGCGCCTCGAACACGTCCTGGAGCTGGCGCACCTGGCGCAGCAGCACCTCCAGGCGGCCGGTCTCCCCGTCCCCGCCCTCGCGGGCCAGGGTCAGCCAGACCCGGCTGGTCCCGTCGTCCCCGGGCAGGCAGAGGATGCCCTCCACGTTGCAGGCCCGGCGGGCGAAGAGGTTCATGACCCGGGCCATGACCCCGGGCCGGTTGGCCACCAGCAGGGCCAGCCGGGTCATGCCGGCGGGGGTCCCGGGAGTCGCGGGGGCGTCAGGCGATGGCGTGCGCATGGCGGGCTCCTTCGATCATCTCGCGGTTGGCGGCGCCCGGGGGCACCATGGGATACACGTGCTCGGCCGCGTCGGCCCGCACCGTCACCAGGCAGGGGCCGGGCTCGGTCATGGCCCGGCGCAGGGCGTCCTCCGGGTCCTCGGCCGCGTCCAGGTCCACGGCGCGCAGGCCGAAGCCCTCGGCCAGGCGCACGAAGTCCACGCCGTGCCGGTACTGGGAGGCGGTGCGCCGCCCGCCGCAGAACAGGTCCTGCTGCTGGCACACCAGGCCCAGGGCCCGGTTGTCCACCAGCACCACGGTCACGTCGGCCTGCTCTTCGGCCGCGGTGGCCAGCTCCTGGATGTTCATCATCAGGCTCCCGTCGCCGGAGAAGCAGACCACCCGCCGGCCCAGGGTCAGGGCCGCGCCGATGGCCGCGGGCAGGCCGAAGCCCATGGTGCCGAGCCCGCCCGAGGTGAGCCAGCGGCGCGGGGTGAGCCCGGGGCAGGCCTGGGCGGTGCGCATCTGGTGCTGGCCCACGTCGGTGGCCACGGCCCCGTCCGCGGGCAGGTGGCGCGCCGCGGCCCGGATGACGCCGTAGGGCGAGCGCGGGTCGTCGGTGCGGGGCAGGGTGAGCGGGTGCTCGGCCTTGAGCTCGGCGATGCGCGCGCGCCAGGCCTCGCGTCGCCGGGGGGCGAGCTCGGGCAGCATGCGGCGCAGGGCCTCGCCCACGTCGCCGGTGACCGCGGCCTGGGGGGTGCGCAGCTTGCCCAGCTCCCCGGCGTCGATGTCCACGTGGACCACGCTGGCCCGGGGGCAGAACTCGCGCAGCAGCCCGGTGGCCCGGTCGTCGAACCGGGCCCCCAGGGCCACCAGCAGGTCGCACTCCTCCAGGGCCAGGTTGGTGGCCGGGGCCCCGTGCATGCCGAGCATGCCCAGGCTCAGGGGGTGGTCGTCGGGCAGGATGCCCAGGCCCATGAGGGTCATGGCCACGGGCGCGCCGGTGCGTTCGGCCAGCTCGCGCACCAGGCCCGCGGCCCCGGAGGCGGCCACGCCGCCCCCGGCGTAGATGAGGGGCCGCTCGGCCCGGGTGATGAGCGCCGCGGCCTTGCGCAGGGCCCCGGGGCCCGGGGGCGGGGGCGGCTCGGGCAGGCCGGGCGCGGGCCAGGCCTCGAACTCCAGCATCTCGGTCTGCACGTCCTTGGGCACGTCCAGGAGCACGGGCCCGGGGCGGCCCGAGGCGGCGATGCGGAAGGCGGCCGGGATGACCTCCAGCAGCTCCGCGGCGGAGCGCACCAGCCAGTTGTGTTTGGTCACCGGGATGGACATGCCGAAAATGTCCACTTCCTGGAAGGCGTCGGTGCCGATGAGGGCGCGGGGCACCTGGCCGGTGATGCAGACCAGCGGCACGGAGTCCAGCCGGGCGTCGGCCAGGGCGGTGAGGGTGTTGGTGGCCCCCGGGCCCGAGGTGGCGATGAACACGCCGGGCTCGCCGCTGACCCGGGCCGCGCCCTGGGCCATGAAGCCCGCGCCCTGCTCGTGGCGGGCCAGCACGTGGCGGATGTCCGTGCGGGCCAGGGCGTCGTAGAAGGGCAGGTTGGACCCGCCCGGGATGCCGAACACCCGCTGCACGCCCTGGCGCTCCAGCAGGTGGGCCATGATCTCGGCTCCGGTCAGTCTGGGCATGGTGATCCCTCCTTGGGTTCCCCGCCCGCCGCCGGCCCGGTCTTCGTCCTGCAAACGAAAACCCCCGCCGGCGGCGCGCCGGCGGGGGTTGATGGTCCGAAGTATGGTTGGACTAATCCCGCACGTGCGCGACGCTCCCGTTGCCGGGTACGACTACGACGACGCCGAAGACGACCACGCCGGTCTCGGCGGTCGCGGTCGTGGCGGGTAGGTCGTGGGCGGGGCGCAGGTGCATGATGGGTCCTCTTGCGGCCCTTCTAGCCCGGGCCGGGGGCGGGGGTCAAGTCCCGGGGCTCAGAAATCCAGCTTGATGGCCTTGGCCGGGGCCGGGGCGGCCGGGGCGGTCCCGTCGGCCGCGGGGCGCGGGGCGGGCTTGCGCGCGGTCTGGGCCGCGCCGCGGGCGGTGAATATCTTGCCCTTGGACTGCTCCAGGATCTTCTTGGCCGGGGCGCTCAGGGGGTTCTTGTCCAGGATGGAGCGGGCCACGTCGTAGGCCTGGGACCAGTTGCGCTGGGCCACGGAGAGCCGCCCGAGCTTCACCAGCAGGACCTCGTTGGAGCCGATGCGGCGCAGGGCGTTCTTGATGGCCTCCTCGGCCTTGATCGGCTCGTTCAGGAGCTCGTAGCAGGCGATGAGGGACTCGTGGGCCCGGCCGTCCCGGGGCTCGATCTCCAGGGCCTTGGCCAGGTACTCCACGGCCTCCTGGGCCAGGCCGCCCAGGAGCAGGCGGGTGCCGATGTCCGAGAGCAGGCCGGGCACGTCGCGGAACTGCTCCGAGGCGCGGCGGAAGAGCTTGCGGGCCTCCATGGCCTCGCCCTGCTTGAGGAAGTCCTGGGCCGAGATGAGCATTTCGTCCAGCTCGTTGAAGCTGAGGCGCTGCTTTTCGACGCGCTGCCGTTCGATGGCCTCGGCCAGCTTGCGGTGCAGGCGGTCCACCTTTTCGTAGAGGCGGGCCTCCTGGCCGCGGTTCAGGACGAGGCCGGCGGGCAGGACCTTCTTGAGGGTCTTGTGGGCGCTGACCTCGCGCAGGGCCTCGTCCATGAGGGCCCCGACCTCGAACTTCTCGCGGCCGAAGATCTGGCCGTGGACCATCATGTCCAGGGCGCTGCGCAGGGCCTCCAGGGAGCGCAGCAGGTCGCCCCGCTGCACGAAGCTTTTGGCGCGGGCGATGTCCTCGCGGATTTCCTTGGCGGTGACGCTCATGTGTCGTGTCCTATCCCTCGGGCGGTCCTATGTCGTCCCATGTATATCACCTCTGCGGGAATATCAAGGCATTAGGCCGGGTTCACCGATCCGTCACCCGCGGCGGGCCACAGGCCCCGCCGGGCCAGCTCCCGGCGCATGTGGCCGAAGTGGGACCCTGCCCAGTAGACGCGGCCGCAGTCCGGGCAGCGCGAGAAGCGCTCGTAGTGCCGGCGGGTCAGGGGCTCCAGGCGGTCCAGGACCTCGGCCTTGGGCACGTCGGTCAGCAGGCCGTTGCAGTGGATGCAGCGGGTGAAGGGGGCCACGCGGGGGGCCAGGCCGTACAGGGCCGCCACTTCGGAGAGCTGGTCCCAGGGGCGCTGGGCGCGCACCAGGCGGGCGTGGACCACCACCGAGCGCTTGAGCAGGGCCCGGTCGCGGCTGAGCAGGATGCGGCCGGTCTCGGCGGCGCGGCGGGCCAGGTCGCCGTCGCGGTCCCGGGCGGCTGCGGCCTTGGCGTCGAACCCGGCCAGGCGCAGCAGCCCGGCCAGCCGGGCCACGTTGACGTCGGCCAGAAAGCGCCCCGCGGCCGCCAGGGCCGGGCGCAGGGGCGTGGCCCGGGTCACGTCCACGGGTCCGTCCGGGCCGAGCAGGGCCAGGGCCATGCCCGGGGCCAGGAGGAGGTCCAGGTCCAGGGTCGGGATAAGGGCCGGAATCGGCGTCGCCCCGGCCGGGACCACGCGGTAGATCTCGGTGTGGGGCACGCCCAGGCTCTCGGCCACGTCCTTGATGGAGGCCCGGCGCGTCACCGGCCAGACCACCACCCCGTCCGGGGCCGGACGGGTGAGCAGCCCGGCCAGGCCGGGGTCGAAGGCCAGGCGGACCTCGCCGGGCCCGGGGGCCGGGATCGGGGGGCAGGGGGCGGAGCGGGGGGACATGAAACCCAGTCTAGCACGCCGTCCCGGGGCGAGGCCAGGGCGTGAGCCGGGTATTTCGTCCGGGGCGCGGCGGCGCATCGTCTTGCCCGGCCCCGGGGTTTGGGGCATACTGCGCCGATGCGCCCGTTCGCGCCGCGCCCGCATCGGGCCCGGGGCGGACGCGCCCAGGACGCCCAACCGGCGGAGCGCGGCCCCGCGCCCCGGCTCCGCCCAGACCCTGCGAGGGAGTGCTTCATGCCCACCACGCCGACCCCGGGCGAACCCCTGCCCCGGGAACAGCTCGCCGACATCCAGGCCCTGCTCGACGCCTTCGAGGCCATCCGTCCCGACCCCGAGGACCCGGCCCAGCGCGTCAGCTTCGGGACCTCGGGCCACCGGGGCACGTCCCTGGACGGCAGCTTCAACCTGGACCACATCCTGGCCATCAGCCAGGCCATCTGCGAGCACCGCGCGGCCCAGGGCGTCACGGGTCCGCTCTACCTGGGGCGCGACACCCACGCCCTGAGCGAGCCGGCCCTGCACGCCGCCCTGGAGGTCTTCGCCGCCGCGGGCGTCACCGTGGTCATCCAGAAGGGCCTGGGCTACACCCCCACCCCGGTCATCTCCCGGGCCATCCTGGCCTGGAACCGGGGCCGGGAGTCCGGCCTGGCCGACGGCGTGGTGGTGACCCCCTCGCACAACCCGCCCGAGGACGGCGGGTTCAAGTACAACCCGCCCCACGGCGGCCCGGCCGGGGCCGAGACCACCCGCGCCATCCAGGACCGCGCCAACGAGATCCTGGCCGCCGGGGCGGAGTCCGTGCGCCGCGTGCCCTTCGACCGGGCCCTGACCCTGGACCACGTGCTCCACGAGGACTACGTGCGGCCCTACCTGGCCGACTTGGCCGACATCATCGACATGCCCGCCCTGGCCGCGGCCGGGCTGCACATCGGGGCCGATCCCCTGGGCGGCTCCGGGGTGGGATTCTTCGACCCCATGGCCGAGATGTACGGCCTGGACATCACCGTGGTGAACCGCAGCGTGGACCCGACCTTCGGGTTCATGCCCGTGGACCACGACGGCAAGATCCGCATGGACTGCTCCTCGCCCTTCGCCATGCGCGGGCTCATCCGCCTCAAGGACGACTTCGACATCGCCTTTGGCAACGATCCGGACTTCGACCGCCACGGCATCGTCACCGCGGGCTCCGGGCTCCTCAACCCCAACCACTACCTGGCCGTGGCCGTGGACTACCTGCTGCGCCACCGGCCGGGCTGGGGCGCGGACAAGGCCATCGGCAAGACCATGGTGACCAGCTCCATGGTGGACAAGGTGGCCCAGCGCCTGGGGCGCGGGGTGTACGAGACCCCGGTGGGCTTCAAGTGGTTCGTGGAGGGGCTGCTGGAGAACCGGCTCGGGTTCGGCGGCGAGGAGAGCGCCGGGGCGAGCTTCCTGCGCCACGACGGCACGGTCTGGACCACGGACAAGGACGGCTTCATCATGGACCTGCTGGCCGCCGAGATCCTGGCCGTCACCGGCAAGGAGCCCGGGCGGATCTACGCCGAGCTGGAGGCCGAGCTGGGCCCCTGCCTGTACCGGCGCATCGACACCCCGGCCACCCCGGCCCAGAAGCAGGCCTTCAAGACCCTCACCCCGGACATGGTGGCCGCCACGTCCCTGGCCGGCGACGCCATCCAGGCCAAGCTCACCACGGCCCCGGGCAACGGCGCGGCCTTCGGCGGGGTCAAGGTCGTCACCGGCCGGGGCTGGTTCGCGGCCCGGCCCTCGGGCACCGAGAACATCTACAAGATCTACGCCGAGAGCCACCGGGACGAGGCGCACCTGGAGCGCATCATCGCCGAGGCCCGGGCCATGGTGGCGGCGGCCTTTGCCGCGGCCGGGGCCTGACCCCCCTTTTCAAGGGTACGGCTTTGCGATATTGCGGCCAGAAGGGGGCCCGGCGGGATTCCCGCCGGGCCTTTTTCCGGCGTCATTGCAGGCGTGTCGGGTCGGCGTTCAGCAGCGGCCGCGGGCCGAGGGGGGGTTGTCATGTTTGACCGGCGGTTCCTGGTGTCCTGGTTGGCGGCGTGTATCATGTTCGGGGCGCTGGCGGTCCCCGGGGTCCGGGCGGCCCAGGCCCGGCCGGTGATCGCCATGGTCCTGTGGCGGGGCGAATCCGAGGCCGAGCAATCCTTCAAGGCCGAGCTCGACCGCATGGGCTACGATATCGAGTACCGGGTTCACGACGCGGGCCTGAGCCGCGCGGCCCTGGCCGACATCCTGGCCAACCGGCTCAAGCCGGGCGAGGCGAGCCTGGTCTACGTGCAGGGCACCTTCGCCACGCTGGAGGTCAAGAAGGCCCTGGCGGGCAAGACGCCCCTGGTTTTTGACGTGGTGCGCTATCCCAAGCGGTCGGGCGTGGTGGCCAACACCGACGCCCCGGGCAAGAACGTCACCGGGGTGCACGACCGCATCAACCCCGAGGACATCCTGGCCCAGGCCGCCCGGCTGACGCCCTTCACGCACGTGGGCCTGGTCTACGACGTCACGGCCAGCAACGCCCGGCAGGAGCTGCTGGCCGTGGAGCTCTACGCCGAGAAGGCCGGGTTCCAGGTGACGGCCATCGGCGTGCAGCCCGACGCGCTCCAGCTCGCCGCGGCCCTGAAGAACCTGGCCCGGCCCGAGCTGGGCGTGGACCTGGTCTACCTGCCGCCGGACGACTTCCTGGGCGCGCATCCCGAGCTGGTGGGCCCGTTCCTGGCCGGGCTGACCGTGCCCAGCGTGGCGACCCTGGGGGACCAGGTGCGGATGGGCGCGCTCTACGGCCTGACGCCGGACCTGGCCGAGCTGGGCCGTCTGGCCGCCGCGAGCGCGGACAAGATCCTGCGCGGCGCGCCCGCGGGCAGCATCCCGGTGGCCGGGCCCCGGACCCTGAGGCCCATGGTCAACACGGCCACGGTCAAGCGCCTGGGCCTGAGCCTCACGCCCGAGCAGCTCCAGGGCATGGTGGTGGTGGACCGCTAGGCGCGGCAGGCATCGAAAGCCAAGGCCCCCGCGTCCGGACGTCCGGACGCGGGGGCCTTTCCGTCCGTCGGCCCCGGCCTAGGCGAAGAGGCGGATGTCCGCGGCCAGCACGCCGATGACCCGGTCCCCCTCGAAGAGCGGGGTGGAGATGGTCAGGCACCAGTCGTCCGAGGCCTCGGAGAGGTAGATGGGCGAG
>JBFWIY010000110.1:0-7467 GCA_050255855.1 Desulfovibrionaceae bacterium | reverse complement strand
GGGTCGTAGACCACCTGCACGGCCTCCTGGTGCCCGGTCTCGCCCGTGCTCACCTGCTCGTAGCTCGGGTGCTCCACCCGTCCGCCCGCGTAGCCCGAGACCACCCGCACCACCCCGGGAACCTTCACGAAGTCCGACTCCGTGCACCAGAAACACCCGCCCGCGAACACCGCCGTGCGCAGGTCCGGGCCGGTTTTCGTCGCGTTCATGTCCGCTCCTTTGGCCGCGCGGCCGCTCCCGGCCAGGGGAAAGCCGGAGAGCAGCGCCGCGGACAGGGCCAGAAACAACGCCAGCCCCAGCCACGCCGCCAGGCGCAAGGCGCAGTCCCGCGTCCGGCAGGCCGGGGACGATGATTCGGGCGCGACTTCGGGCATGACCACCTCCGACTCGGCTGGACGCCGCTCCCTACCAGATGGGGACTCCCGGCCCCCGCGTCAAGGGAGGCCTCCCCGCGCCGCGCCGGTCCGGGGGGCGGCCCCCCGGCTCCACCCTGGCTCGAACCGTTGCGGTTCGGGGCGGGAAGGGGTAAGGCAGGGCGATTGTGGACCCCACAGACGGAGGCTTGCAGCGTGACGGTTGTTCCCAAGGGATATCGGTTCGCCGCGGTGGCGGCGTCGTTCAAGAAGCCCGGCAAGCTGGACCTGGGCCTGGCGGTGAGCGAGGTCCCGGCCATGGCGGCCGGGGTGTACACCACCAACCTGTTTCAGGCCGCGCCGGTGCTGGAATGCAAGCGCCTGGCCCCCGGGCCGGTGCGCGCCGTGCTGGTGAACTCGGGCCAGGCCAACGCCTGCACCGGGGAAGAGGGCGTGCTCAACTGCCGTGAGGTCTGCGGGCTGACGGCGGGCGTGGCCGGGCTGCCCGAGGGCTCGGTGCTGCCCGCGTCCACCGGGGTCATCGGCATGCAGCTCAAGATGGACCGCTGGCGCGAGGCCATGCCCGACCTCAAGGCCGCCCTGGTCGGACCGAGCGACCCCGAGGCCTTCGCCCGGGCCATGATGACCACGGACACCTTTCCCAAGATCGCCAGCGCCGAGGCCAAACTCGCGGGCGGCACGGTGCGGCTCGTGGGCATGGCCAAGGGTTCGGGCATGATCTGCCCCAACATGGCCACGCTGCTGACCTTCGTGTTCTGCGACGCCGAGGCGGACGCGGAGTGGTGGCAGGGCGCGGTGCGCCGGGCGGCCGGGCTGTCCTTCAACCGGATCACCGTGGACGGCGACACCAGCACCAACGACACCCTGCTGGCCCTGGCCAACGGGGCCTCGGGGGTGGAGGCCCGCACCCGGGCCGACCGCGGCGCCCTGGAGAACGCCCTGTACGACGTGTGCCGCGAACTGGCCTACCTCATCGTGCGCGACGCCGAGGGCGGCACCAAGGTGGCGCGCATCCGGGTCACCGGCGCGCTCACCAACACGGAGGCCGAGGTGGTCGCCCGGGCCGTGGGACATTCGCCCCTGGTGAAGACCGCACTCTTCGGCGGCGACGCCAACTGGGGCCGCGTGGTGGCGGCCGTGGGCCGCAGCGGCGCACAGTTCGAGCCCGAAAACCTGGTGCTGCGCTTCGGCGACGTGGTGGCCTTCGAGCACGGCACCCCGGCCGGGACCGACGCCCAGGAGCTGGAAGAGCTGCTGGCCCCGCTCTTCGCGGACAAGGACGTGCTCATCCAGGTGGACCTGGGCGCAGGCGAAGGCGAGTACGAACTGCTCACCTCGGACCTGAGCCGCGACTACGTGAGCATCAACGCCGACTACCGGACGTAGGACAAGGACAGCCTCCGGCGGCCGGGGGGGCAGGGGCCCCCCCGGACCCCCCGATTGGCGTTGCGGTTTCCGCTTGGCGCTGGGACGACGTGCCGGTCGCCGCTGCGACGAGTCGGGCGCCAAGCGGAAACCGCAACGCGAAAGGGGGCAGGGCGGAAAGCGGCCCGGAAGAACGGCCAAGCCCCAATAAAAAGGTCTGGGGGAGGGGGATGGGGGTCCGGGGGAAGGGGGAACCCCCTCTCCTCAAGAGGGGGTTCCCCCTTCCCCCGGTTCGCCGCACCCCATTTCTCCAGGAGTTGCTCATGGACGCGAAGATCAAGAACCTGGCCGGGCGGGACCGGATGACGCGGATTGCGGATCTGGTGTTCGAGGCCGGGATGTTGCGTCGGACGCCGCGGACCGGGTACCAGTTTTTGGGCACGGGCCAGGAGAACGTGGCCGAGCACAGTTTCCGCACGGCGCTCATCGGCTGGGTGCTGGCCAAGCTCAGCGGGGCGGACGCCGCCAGGACGCTGCTCATGTGTCTGTTCCACGACCTGCACGAGGCGCGCACCGGGGATTTCAATTACGTCAATTCGATGTATGATGGGTGCGAGGACACCGAGGCCCTGCGCCATGCCCTGTGGGGCACGGGGCTGGAGGACGAGGTGCTCGGGTTGTGGACGGAGCTGGAGCGCACGGAGAGTCCGGAGGCGCGGTTGGCGCAGGACGCGGACCAGCTCGACTTCATCGCCAACCTCAAGGAGCAGCTGGACCTGGGCAACCGATACGCCGGGCAGTGGCTGGACGCGTCGGTGCAGCGGCTGCGCACGGAGGTGGGCCGGGAGTTGGCCGAGGTGATCCGGCGGACGGACCACAAGGACTGGTGGTTCCTGGGGCCGGATCCGCGCTGGTGGGCCACCAAAGATGGCGGAAAGATATAAAATACTTTATTATCCATTGCCGCTTCTCCGGAAGGGGGCTTGCCGTTTTTCCGGGGTTTGGGTATGGGAAGGCTTGTTTCCGGCGCGCCGTCGCCGGGGATGGTGGGGAATGTCAAGGAGATCGCATCTCGGGGGGGGACCCGGCGTGCCGGTCCTCGGGAAGGCGGCCTTTTTCATCTAGACGGGGGGACGCATGGACAAAGCCGAAACGAGCAGGGGCGTCCTGTCGCCGGTGGCCGATTTCGGGGCCTGGTGCCTGACGGTCCTGGGTGAGATGGGCGCCATGTTCCTGTTCTTCCTGGACGGGGTCCGGCGCATCTTCTCCTCCCTGTCCCAGTTCCCCAAGGTCGTCCGCCAGACGTATTTCATCGGCGTGCAGTCCGTGTCGGTCATCGCCCTCATCGGGCTGTTCACCGGCATGGTCATGGGCATGCAGCTCTATTACGCCCTGTCCATCTTCGGGGCGGACGGGTTCCTGGGGTCGGGCGTGGCCCTGAGCATGGTGCGCGAGCTGGCCCCGGTGCTCACGGCCATCATGATCACCGGCCGGGCGGGCTCGGCCATGACCGCCGAGATCGGGGTCATGCGCATCTCCGAGCAGATCGACGCCCTGGAGATCATGGGCATCAGCCCCATGAGCTACCTGGTGAGCCCCAAGATGGCGGCCTGCCTGATCTCGTTCCCCATCCTGACCACGTTCTTCAACCTCATCGCCATGTTCGGCGGCTGGCTCACGGGCGTGAAGCTGCTCGGGGCCAACGAGGGCATCTACCTCTACCGCCTCCAGCAGTCCCTGGACTGGGACGACATCTCCGGCGGGCTGGTCAAGGCCATGGTCTTCGCCATCGTGGTCTGCACGGTGAGCTGCTACATGGGCTACTACACCCACCTGCGCAAGGACGCCGTGGGCCCCGAGGGGGTCAGCCAGTCCACCACCCACGCGGTGGTGTTGAGCTGCGTGCTGATCCTGGTGTCGGACTATATTTTGACCTCGTTGTTGTGGTAGGAGCGAACGGTGGACTTCAAAGCGCCCGACATCCGGCTGGAGAACCTCACCGTGGGCTACGGCTCCAAGGTGATCGTCTCGGGCCTGAACATGACCCTGCCGGCCGGCAAGATCACCATGATCGTGGGCGGCTCGGGCTCGGGCAAGTCCACGCTGCTCAAGCATATCCTGCGGCTGCACCGGCCCCTGGAGGGCCGCGTGCGGGTGGGCGGGCACGACGTCATGGCCCTGGAGGGCCAGGCCTTCCGCTGCCTGCGCCAGCGCATGGGCGTGCTGTTCCAGGACGGGGCGCTGCTCGGGTCCCTGAACCTGGGGGACAACGTGGCCCTGCCGCTGCGGGAGCACACCCGGCTCAAGGAGAAGGACGTCCAGGCCATCGTGCAGGCCAAGCTCAACCTGGTGGGGCTGGGGCACCACATGGCGCTGTTCCCCAACGAGCTTTCGGGCGGCATGCGCAAGCGCGCCGGGCTGGCCCGGGCCATGGTCATGGACCCGTCGCTGCTGTTCTGCGACGAGCCCACCTCGGGCCTGGACCCCATCCTCTCGGCGGAGTTGGACCAGCTGTTGCTGGAGATGAACCGGCGTTTCGGCATGACCATGGTGGTGGTGACCCACGACCTGGAGAGCATGCGCGCCATTGCGGACTACGTGGTGGTGCTGGGCTTCGGCAAGGCGCTGTTCCACGGCGTCCTGGCGGACCTGGAGCGCACCGAGGACCCCTACCTGAAGCGGTTCCTGAACCGGCTGGCCGAGCAGCGGGACGCCACCAAGCTCTCGCTGCCCAGCCTGGACCGCAGCAAGATGAAGCTGGACTGCTCCCGGATTCTGGGGGCGCTGGCGACCGAAACCAACGCCCATGGGCGTGACTGAGGGGAGCGATGAAGAAGTACAACAAAGAGCTGTCGGTGGGGCTGTTCGTGCTCATCGGCCTCTTGGCCATCGCCTACATGAGCGTGAAGCTCGGCAACGTGACGTTGTTCTCCGACGACTTCTACACCCTGCGGGCCAACTTCACGCGCATCACCGGGCTCAAGCTCAACGCGCCGGTGCAGATGTACGGCGTGGAGGTGGGTTACGTGAGCCGCATCAGCCTGGACCTGGCGGGCGAGCAGACCAACCACGTGCCGGTGGCCGTGGTGGAGATGAAGATCCACAAGCGGTACAAGCTGGACAACGAGTGTGCGGCCTCCATCCGCACCAACGGCCTCATCGGCGACAAGTTCCTGGACATCGCCCTGGGGGCCGGCGACGATACCCTGAAGGACGGGGATCTGATCTACGAGACCACCCCGGCCATCGACCTCGAAGACCTCATCAACAAGTTCGCGGCCGGGAAGTGACCCGGGAGTCCCTGCGCAACACGGAACAACCATCCATGAAAAAAAGTGTTTTTTCGGTCGTGGCCCTGCTGGGCCTGCTGCTGACCTCCGGCCTGGCCCAGGCCGGCGTGCCCACGGACACCGTCCGGACCGGCCTGGACAAATTGATTGCAATTGTCCATGATCCCAGATATACGGAGGCCAAACTCCTGGGCGAGGACCAGGTCCGGCAGCTCTCCGGCGCCGTGGCCGAGTTCTTCGACTATGGGGAGCTGACCAAGCGGGCGGTGGGACCGGCGTGGCGCGGCTTCACCGATGCGGAACGTGAAGAGCTGACCTCTACGTTCCGCACATTGTTGGAGAAAACGTACATCAAGAAGTTGGAGAAGAGCTTTCTCGACGAACTCAAGGCCTTCAGCACCGACTCGGTCCGTTTCAACGACGAGAAGGTCAAGCCCCCGTTCGCCATGGTCTTCACCACCTTCCTGTTGAAGGACAAGCAGATCGAGGTCAACTTCCGGCTCATCGACAAGCAGGGCAAATGGATGGTCTACGACATCATCGGCGAGGGGCTGACCCTGCTGGGGGTGTACAAGGATGACTTCCAGGCCGCCCTGGCCAAGATGACCCCGGAAGAGTTCGTGGTGCAGTTGCAGAACAAGATCAAGGACGTGGAAGCCGGCAAGTTGGAAGACGAGACCCTGCTCGACACCGGCGCCCCCACGGACGGCAAAGGCGGCTCCGCGACACAGCCCGCAGCGCAATAACCCCGGAACAAACCCTATGAAATTCACCCGGACCCTTCTCGCCCTGGCCTTCGTGCTCCTGCTCGTCCAGACGGCTCCGGCCGCCTCCGGCGACGGCGCGGGCACCATCACCGCCAGCCAGCTCGAACGCACCACCCTGGCGCAGTTCGACCCCATTTCCAACGGCGAGTACAACGAGGTCTGGGACGCCCAGGGCAACGTGGTCGCCGAGGGCCAGCAGTCCGTGGTGGACCAGGTTCCCGATCCGCTGGAAGGCTGGAACCGCTTCTGGTTCCACTTCAACGACAAGGTCTACTTCTACCTGGCCAAGCCCATCACCCAGGCCTACAAGTGGGCCATTCCCGAGCGGCCCCGGCGCTGGGTGGGCAACTTCTTCCACAACCTGCTCTTCCCGGTCCGCTTCGTGAACTGCCTGCTCCAGGGCAAGGGCTTCGAGGCCGGCGTGGAGTTCTCGCGCTTCATCGGCAACACCGCCTTCGGCCTCGGCGGCCTGGACAACCCGGCCGACCGTCTCCAGCCCACCCACCCCATCTCCAGCACGGACGAGGACTTCGGCCAGACTCTGGGGGCCTGGGGCGCGGGCGACGGCATGTACCTGGTGTGGCCCTTCCTCGGCCCGAGCAGCGCGCGCGACACCGTGGGCTACGTGGGCGACTATTTCCTGAAGCCCGTGTCCTACATCCATCCCTGGTACTGGTCCGTGGCCACCACCGCCTACGAGAAGATCAACGACCTCTCCTTCCGCCTCGGCGAGTACGAGACCGTGAAGGAAGGCGCCATCGACCCGTACGTGGCCCTCAAGAGCGCCTACCTGCGCCTGCGCGCCAAAAAGGTCCAGGACTAGCCCCCGGCCCCGCCGCCGGGCCTGCCGCCGGACCCCACCGGAGCCGCTCCGTGCGCCTGGCCGTCATCTCGGACACCCACCTGGACCAGCCTACGGACTGGCTGCGCCGGGCCTACGACCAACACCTCGCTCCGGCCGACGCCGTGCTCCACTGCGGCGACTTCACCGGCTACGAGACCTGGCGGTTCCTCAACCAGCATCCGGCCTTCTTCGCCGTGCGCGGCAACTGCGACGCGGCCCTCGGGTTCGAGGACGAACTGGAGCCCCTGCTGGACCTCGCCCTGCTGGACCTGCACATCGGCCTCACCCACGGCTGGGGCCCCCGCTCCCAGGTCCCGCGCAACGTGGCCGAGGCCTTTGGCCCCCAGTTCGACCTGGTCTGCTTCGGCCACACCCACACGCCCCTGTGGGACGAGATCGCCGGGGTCCGGCTGCTCAACCCGGGCAGCCTCGGCGACCCGCCCCACCGACTGGCCCTGGTGGACATCGACGAGGCCACCAAGGCCATCACCTGCCGGTTCCTGGAACTCGACTATCCGCCCCCGGCCGGACGGCCGGAATCCCCTTTCCACGCCGCGCAGGCGCGGCGTCCGCCGCCGGACCGCACCCGCACATCCCGCCCCCGCCGCAATGCGTCCAGCGCCACGCCGTGGCGCTGGACGCACCCGTCCACAACCGCAGGACACCCCTGCGGGCAAGGTGAAATCCAACAAAAAGGTCTCGGGGAGGGAGGATGGGGGTCCGGGGGAAGGAGGGAACCCCCTCTTGAGGAGAGGGGGTTCCCTCCTTCCCCCGGGTTCCCCCGGCTAGTTCAGCAGGTCCGGGCGGAGGACGTCGATCTCGTGTTG
>JBFWIY010000109.1:0-7497 GCA_050255855.1 Desulfovibrionaceae bacterium | reverse complement strand
CAAGCTCGAAGCCAGCGTGCGCGAGACCGCCACCCGGCTGCTGGAGCAGCTGGTGGAGAACCCGGCCCTGACCCTGCGCGTCAAGAAGGACAAGGTGGAGGTGCGCGTGGAGTCCGAAGAGGCCTCCGGGCTCATCATCGGCCGCGAGGGCCAGACCCTCTCCTCGCTCCAGTACCTGGCCACCCGCATCGTCTCCCGGATGATGGACGTCAACGTCCGGGTGCAGATCGACACCGGCGACTATCGCGAGCAGCAGAACGAGAAGCTGCGCCAGCTGGCCGAGGAGCTGGCCGAAAAGGCCCTGGAGACCGGACGCATCCAGAGCACCCGGCCCCTGAGCTCCTACCACCGCCGCGTGGTGCACCTGACCCTGCAGGACCGCGAGGACGTCACCACCCGCAGCAAGGGCGAAGGCCCGCAGAAGCGGGTGCTGGTGCTGCCCAAGCGCCGCGGCGACGCCCCCGAGGCCGCCGAGGCCGCCCCGGAGACCCCGGCCCCCCAGGCGGAGCCCGTGACGGAGCCGATTCCGGCCCCGGTCCCGGCCCCGGCGGCGGAACCCGCGGCGGCCCCGGCCGTGCGCGACGAGGCCGCCACCCCGGCCGTGCACGAGGCGGCCCAGGCCCCGGCCGTGGCGTCGGAGGCCCCGACCCCGGCCGAAATCCCGGCCCCGGTCGAGACCCCGGCCCCGGCCGAGACTCCGGCCCCGGCCGAAACACAGGACGAAACGCAGGACGAGCCCCCGGCCGAGCAGGACGACACCCCGGCCGAGCCCGAGCGGTAGCCCGGGCCGGACGGCGTCCCGGCGCAGCCGGGACCGGACGCGGGGCGTTCGGGACGGGGGGCGGCCCCCGGCCGGAGCGCCCCGCTCCCGTTGCGGCCCCCTTGTTTTCCCCGGCGGCCCCCGCGCCGCCCAGACCGCGAGGCCCCCATGCGCATCCCCTTCCTCCGGCAGTCCACGCGCGAATTCCTGGCCGAGGGCCGCCGCCTGGGCCTGACCCGCCTGGAGCGCCTGCACGGCTACGTCTACGCCCGCTGGCCCTACCACTACATCGGCCTGGCCCAGGGCAGACACAAGCTCCTGGCCATCCTGCTCCTGCCGGTCATCTGGCTGCTCAACCGCCACTCCCCGTTCCAGCCCGCGCCCGACGCCCGGCCCGGCGACCCGGCCCAGAAGCGCCCGTCCTTCGCCGACACCTACCACGGCAAGGCCATGCCCCTGGCCGAGGCCAAGAAGCTGGTGCGCCTGGTGGCCCTGGACCGGCCGGTGCGCACCGAGGTCTCCGAGCAGGTCCTGCCCTACACCCGGGCCCGCCGGATCGTGCTGGCCAACCCGGAGCG
The DNA here is from genome assembly GCA_050255855.1 of Desulfovibrionaceae bacterium. Classification (GTDB taxonomy): domain Bacteria; phylum Desulfobacterota; class Desulfovibrionia; order Desulfovibrionales; family Desulfovibrionaceae. The sequence goes on along the minus strand of JBFWIY010000109.1, from coordinate 6,159 downwards.
CATCGTGCTCCTGGACTGCCCCTGCCGCAGCGCCAAGGAGCATCCCTGCCTGCCGCTGGACGTGTGCATCATCATCGGCGACCCCCTGGCCGCCTTCCTGCTGGAGCACCACCCGGGCCGCTGCCGCCAGGTGGACGCGGACGAGGCCTGCGCCGTGCTGGAGGCCGAGAGCCGCCGCGGCCACGTGGCCCACGCCTTTTTCAAGGACGTGATGCTCCAGCGCTTCTACGCCATCTGCAACTGCTGCGCCTGCTGCTGCGGGGCCATGAGCGCCCAGCGCCACGGGGTGGGCATGCTCTGCTCCTCGGGCTACCTGGCCGAGGTGGACCCTGCGGCCTGCAAGGGCTGCGGGGCCTGCGTGCGGCGCTGCCAGTTCCAGGCCGTCAGCCTGCGCGACGGCGCGGCGGCCATCGACACGGCCCGCTGCATGGGCTGCGGGGTCTGCGTGGAGGGCTGCCCGGAACAGGCCGTGACCCTGCGCCCGGCCCCGGAAAAGGGCGAGCCCCTGCGCGTGGAACGCCTGTAACCGTTCAATTTTTCAGCGAGATGCAACCATGACAGCCCCCCGGGACACCATCGCCGCCGCCGCCACCCCGCCGGGCCGGGGCGGGTTGGCCGTGCTGCGCGTCTCCGGCCCCGGGGCCCTGGCCGCGGCGGCCCGGGTGTTCACGCCCACGCGGCCCGGCCCGCTGGCCCCCTGGCGGCTGCGCCACGGGCGGCTCGCCGACGCCGAGGGCCGCCCCCTGGACGAGGCCCTGGCCGCGTACATGCCCGGCCCGCGCTCCTACACCGGCGAGGACGTGGTGGAGCTCTCCTGCCACGGCGGCCCGGCCGTGGTGGCCGCGGCCCTGGCCGCCCTGCACGCCGCCGGGGCCCGCCCGGCCGAGCGGGGGGAGTTCACGCGCCGGGCCTTTCTGAACGGCCGCCTGGACCTGACCCAGGCCGAGGCCGTGGCCGAGCTCATCCACGCCCCCACCCGGGCCGCGGGCATGCTGGCCCAGGCCAAGCTCTCCGGCGTGCTGGGCGGGCGCATCCAGGCCCTGCGCCAGCGCCTGGACGGGCTGCGCGCCCAGCTCTGCCTGGCCGTGGACTTTCCCGAGGACGAGGCGGAATGCCTGCCGCCCGAGGCCCTGCGCGCCGAGGTGGCGGCCTGCATGGCGGACCTGGACGGGCTGCTGGCCGGGTTCCGGCGGGCCCGGGTCTGGCGCGAGGGCGCGGCCGTGGTGCTCTGCGGCCGGGTCAACGCGGGCAAGTCCAGCCTCATGAACTCCCTGCTCGGCCGCAACCGGGCCATCGTCAGCCCGGAGCCGGGCACCACGCGCGATTACATCGAGGAGGCCCTGGACCTGGACGGCCTGGCCGTGCGGCTCATCGACACCGCGGGCCTGCGCCCGGCCCGGGGCGAGGCCGAGCGGGCCGGGCTGGAGCTGGGCGGTGAGCTGGCCGCCCGGGCCGACCTGGTGCTCTGGGTGGTGGACGCGGCCCGGCCCGGCCGGGCCGACGCCCCCGACGCCCCCGAGGCCGACACTCCCGACATCGACAATTCCGACGCCGGCAGCCTCGGCACCGCCCCCTCCGACATCGACAGCCCCGACGCCGATCTGGCCGCCGCGGCCGTGCACGGCCCGGGCCGGGTGCTGGTGGCGGCCAACAAGATGGACCTGACGGCCGCGGCGGAAAATATGGCGGCAGGCGGCGCGGGAAGCGCGACGGGCGACGCCGGGCCCGCCCCGGTCCTGGCCGCGGCCGGGTACGAGGTCCTGCCGGTCTCGGCGCGCACCGGCCTGGGCCTGGAGGCCCTGGCCGACCGGCTGCGCGAGCGGCTCCTGGGCGCGGCGGCCGAGCCCGACCCGGACGAGGCCGCGCCCAACGCCCGCCAGGCCGACCTCCTGGCCCGGGCCCGGGCCGAGCTGGCGGCCCTGGCCGCCGACGCCGCAACCGGAACGCCCCCGGACCTGCTGGGCGTGCGCCTGGACACGGCCTGCGCCCTGCTCTCCGACATCACCGGCCAGAGCACCCCGGACGAGATCCTGAACGCCATCTTCGATGCCTTCTGCATCGGCAAGTGACGCCCCCGGGGGGGGCCATAACCTATCAGGAAAATACAATAAATTCGTGTAGTAGTTAGATAATTCACTCCTGCGGCACTAGCCAGGCTGCACAGCATTCTGTATGCTCGTTGGAATGGCCTGAGCCCACTTGAGGTCCGCATGGAATTCTCCCAAGATCAACGCCAACGTCCCTTGCCGGGCGCTGCTCCAAGCCCGGCGCCCACCGCCGCAACAACGCTGGTGGCACACGAGGGAGTTGAGGCCCGCGGGGCGGTTTTCACCCGCCCGGAGGTCGTCGGCTTCATCCTCGACCTCGTCGGCTATACCGTTGAACGCCCGCTCCACAAGATGCGGCTGTTGGAGCCTGCGTTCGGAGGGGGAAGTTTCCTGCTCCCCTGCGTGAGGAGACTGCTCCATGCCTGGCGCAAGGCGGGCGGACGCGGCGAAGTTCAACGCATCCTTGGAGAGGCCATCCTGGCTGTCGAGCTGCATCAGACTACTTTTTATTCAACCCGCGCCGCTGTCATGGCGCTCCTTCAACACGAGGGCATAACGCCAAGCGACGCAAGTGTCCTCGCGGATCGTTGGCTCCGCCATGGGGATTATCTCTTAACGGACATCGAGAATTCATTTGATTTTGTGGTAGGCAACCCTCCCTACGTTCGCCAGGAGTTGATCCCTTCGGCATTGCTCGACGAATACAGACGCCGCTACAAGACAATATATGATCGTGCGGACATCTATGTCCCATTCATGGAGCGATCCCTCTCCATGCTCTCCAAGAGCGGATGCCTTGGGTTTATCTGCCCGGATCGTTGGATGAAAAACCGCTACGGAGGGCCGCTCCGCGATCTGGTGGATAAGCATTTCCACCTAAAGTTCTACGTGGACATGACGGACACCCCGGCCTTTCACGCGAATGTCATTGCCTATCCCGCGATCACGGTAATTTGCCGAGAAAAGGCAGGCTCAACCCGCATAGCCCATCGTCCCATGATCGACCGCCCTACGCTTTCCACGCTTGCGCAGGCCATGCGTCAGCCGGTCGCGGCTGCGCCCGTGCGGACGCTGACGCGGGCCACCAATGGTTCCGAACCATGGCTGCTTGGCTCTGCGGACCAAATGGCCCTGATTCGGCGACTGGAAAAATGCTATCCGAGCCTTGAACAGGCGAAGTGCAAGGTGGGCATCGGGGTCGCCACCGGCGCGGATAGGGCGTTCATCGGCAGCTTTGCCTCCCTGGACGTGGAGCCCGACAGAAAACTGCCGCTTGCGACCACAAAGGACATCGCATCCGGCAGGGTCCGATGGCGTGGACTCGGGGTCATCAACCCGTTCGCGATGGATGGCGGGCTGGTCGACCTTCACCGCTATCCCCGGCTCAAGCGTTATCTGGAGGCGCGGCGCGAAATCATCGCCAAACGTCACTGCGCGCAAAGGACGCCTGCGAACTGGTACCGCACCATCGACAGAATCACCCCCACGCTCGCCCATAAGCCCAAACTCTTGATCCCGGATATCAAGGACGAGGCAAACGTCGTCTACGAGCCTGGCGAATTGTATCCTCACCACAACCTGTATTTCGTCACATCGGCGGAGTGGGATCTCAGGGCCTTGCAAGCCGTACTCCTCTCCGAGGTGTCCCGCCTGTTCGTGGCGACATACTCCACCAAGATGCGCGGAGGGTTCCTGCGATTCCAGGCGCAATACCTCCGTCGCATCCGCCTCCCCTTTTGGGCCTCCGTGCCCGACGAGCTGCGGGGGGAATTGGCCGAGGCGGCGGTCAGGCATGACTTGCAGGCCTGTAACCGCGCAGCGCTCAAATTGTTTGAGCTGACGCCGGACGAAATCGACGCCCTCCGTGGCGATGGAGACTAGATGCCCCTCGATCTCGTTGACTACGAACGAAAAGCCCAGGCCGCCGTTGCGGCTTTTTGGCAAAGCCGGGAAGCTGCAACGCTCAAGCAGGCCGCCTCCGGCAAGGCGGACCAGGGAGAACGCGCAGGCGTTACCGCCGGGAAGAACATGGATGCCTTTCTTTCCCTGGCCATGGACGTCGTGCGGGGCAACGGGTTGGGGGACGCCCAAATCCACCGACAGCGCGCCGTCCTCACGCTTCCCGGGTACTTTCGGCCCACCAAACTTTGGGACCTGCTCGTGACCCACAAGGGGCAACTCATCGCCGCCATTGAGTTGAAGAGCCATGTCGGCCCCTCCTTTGGGAACAATTTCAACAATCGCGCCGAGGAGGCGATCGGAACCGCGCACGACCTCAAGACGGCGTACAGGGAAGGGGCCTTCGACGGCCAGCCCTGCCCGTTTGTGGGTTGGCTTATGCTTGTCGAAGATGCGCCCAAGTCACGTTCCCCGGTCAGGGACAACTCTCCCCACTTCCCCGTATTCAAGGAGTTCAACGGGGCATCATGCCTCAAGCGGTACGATCTGCTTTGCCAAAGGCTGATGAAGGAACAGCTCTACACCTCGGCTGCGGTCATCGCCTCCCCTCGGAGCGCAGGCGAAAACGGAGCGTATTCCGAACTGTCGCCGATGACCGGCCTCAAGGCATTCGTGACAAAGCTCGCGGGCCATGTGGCCGCCGAGGCAGCGCGGCTTGGCGATTAAAGACGACGGGGCTTCCCCGCTCCATCCCTCGGGGTAAAACAGCCTCCCCAACGTATCCCAATGTGTCAACGCAGCGTTCCGCTCCCGCATCAGCAAATGCCCCCGGAGGCCCCATGACCCTGCCCGACGACATGCCCCTGAACGACGTGGAGCACCTGGACGTGCACGAGGTCTACTGCGGGCTGGTGCCCGCCCTGGCCGCCCATTTGGCCAGGAGTTCCGCCCGGGTGGTGGAGTTCGTGGTGCGGCCCAACATGCGGCCGGAGCTGCTCGCCAGCTTCGGGGCCAACCCGGACTGGGTCCTGGAGTTCGAGACCGGCATCGGCTATGACGTGGCCCGCTTCACCCGGGCGCGCCGCAACGCCCCCCCGAGCCTGAACCTGGTCGGCTACTGAGCCGCCCCCCAAAGGAGCCTCCCATGCGCAAGGGCATCACCGACGACTTCGCCGCGGCCGCCGCCGTGCTGGACCAGTGCGACGTGCTCCACCTGGCCTTCGCCGACGCGGCCGGACCCCACGCCGTGCCCGTAAACTTCGCGCGGCGCGGGCGCACGATCCTGATCCACTCCTCCTTCAAGGGCCGCAAGGCCGAGGCCCTGAGCGCCGGGGCGGCCGTGGCCGTCAGCGCCGTGGCCCGGGCCGAGCTGCGCACCGGGGAAAAGGCCTGCCAGTACGGCTACCGCTTCGCCAGCGCCGTGGGCCACGGCCGGGCCCGCCGCGTGGACGGCGAGGCCGAGCGCCGCGCCGCCCTGGAGCTCATCATCCAGCGCTACGCCAAGGGCCTGCCCCCCGTGGACGAGGCCATCCTCGCCAAGACCGCCCTCTTCGCCATCGACCTGGACGACCTCTGCGCCCGGGTGCGCGACTGAGCCGGACCCCGGGCCCGCCGCCGCAACGTCGAGGCGGCCCGGGATCGCTCCCGGGCCGCCTGGTGTCGCCGCGTGTCGCCCCGCCCTCCGGCGGGCGCGGCTAGAAGCGCTCGAACTCGGCGTCGTCCGCGTCCGCGCCCATGTCCAGCTCCACTCCGCCCGACCCGGCCGGGGCCGCGGGCTTTCCGGACCCGGCGGTCCGGCCGTTGGGCTTGGAGGCGGCCAGGGGCTTGGGCGGCGTGCGCCGCACCGTCACCGAGCTCCGGCCCGGACCCAGGGCAGGCGCGCCCGTGTCCACCCGGAAGAAGCTCATGGTCTGCTGGAGCTGCTGGCCCTGTCCGGAGAGCTCCTCGCTGGTGGAGGCCATCTCCTCCGCGGCCGAGGCGTTCTGCTGGATGACCTGGTCCAGCTGCTGGATGGCCCGGTTGATCTGGTCCGCGCCGGCGTTCTGCTCCGCACTGGCCGCGGTGATCTCCTGCACCAGCTCGGCCGTGCGCTGGATGTCCGGCACCAGCTTGGCCAGCATCTGCCCGGCCTGGTCCGCCATGGTCACGGTGGAGGTGGACAGCTCGCTGATCTCGGCCGCGGCCGCGCCGCTGCGCTCGGCCAGCTTGCGCA
>JBFWIY010000108.1:0-7586 GCA_050255855.1 Desulfovibrionaceae bacterium | reverse complement strand
GTCCCGCTCTGCGGGAGAGGCTTCATTGACTCGTCGTTTCTCCGTTAGGCCATGGCCTCCGGGAACATCTCGGCCGCGATCTCGCGCAGCTTGTATTTCTGGATCTTGGCGCTGGCGGTCATGGGGAAGGCGTCCACGAAGGCGATGTACTTGGGGATCTTGTACCGGGCGATCTTGCCGCGGCAGAAGTCCTTGATATCTTCCGGGGTGTATTCGTGGCCGGGTTTGAGGATGATGAAGGCCCCGACCTCTTCGCCGTATTTGCGCGAGGGCACGCCCACCACCTGGACGTCGGAGATGCCTTCCACGGTGTAGAGGAACTCCTCGATTTCGCGCGGGTAGACGTTTTCGCCGCCGCGGATGATCATGTCCTTGAGGCGGCCGTTGATGACCACGTAGCCGTCGTCGTCCCAGCAGCCCAGGTCGCCGGAGCGCAGCCAGCCGTCCTTGGTGATGGTCTTGGCCGTGGCTTCGGGGTTGTTGTAGTAGCCCTTCATGGTGTTGTAGCCGCGGCAGCAGATCTCGCCCTGCTTGTGGGGGCCGAGGTGTTCGCCGGTCTCGGGGTCGATGATGGCCACCTCGATCTCGGGCATGGGCCGTCCCACGGTCTCGGTCATCTTCTGGATGGGGTCGCCGATGCGGGTCTGGGCCATCACCGGGCTGGCCTCGGTGAGGCCGTAGCAGATGGTGATGTCCTTCATGTACATGACGTCCATGACCCGCTTCATGACCGGCACGGGGCAGGGGGACCCGGCCATGATGCCGGTGCGTAGGCTGGAGTAGTCGAACTTGTTGAAGAGTTTGTGCTCCAGAATGGCGATGTACATGGTGGGCACGCCGTAGACCGCGGTGCACTTTTCCTGGTCGATGGAGGCCATGACCACGAGGGGGTCGAAGCTCTCCAGGAAGACCATGGTGGCCCCGTGGTTGACGCAGGCCATGACCCCGAGCACGCAGCCGAAGCAGTGGAACAGGGGCACGGGCAGGCAGACCCGGTCGATGTGGGAGAAGTTCTGGTTCGCGCCGATCCAGTACCCGTTGTTCAGGATGTTGTAGTGGGTGAGCTGTACGCCCTTTGGGAACCCGGTGGTGCCCGAGGTGTACTGCATGTTCACCACGTCGTGGCAGTCCAGGGTGGCCTGGCGGGCCTGGTACTCGGCGTCGGAGGTCATGGCGGACAGGGACATGATCTCGGGGATGGAGTACATGCCGCGGTGTTTTTCCTGGCCGAGGAAGAAGATGCGCTTGAGGTGGGGGTACTTTTCGCTCTTGAGGTAGCCGCGCTCGCTGTTCTTGAGTTCGGGCACCAGCTCGTACAGGGTGGCGATGTAGTCGATCTCGCGGAACCCGTCGATGATGAACAGGTTTTCGCACTCCGAGTGGTGGAGCAGGTAGTCCAGCTCGTGGGTGCGGTAGTAGGTGTTCACGGTGAGGAGCACGGCGCCGATCTTGGCGGTGGCGAACTGGAGGGCCACCCAGTAGGGCACGTTGGTGGCCCAGATGCCGACCTTCTCGCCCTTTTCCACGCCCAGGGCCATGAGGCCCTTGGCGAGCTTGTCCACCTGGTCGCGGAACTGGGTCCAGGTGAGGCGGAAGTCGCGGTCCACGTAGATCACGGCCTCCTGGTCGGGCCATTTCTCCGTGGTCTCGTCCAGGAGCTGGCCCAGGGTCATTTCACGCAGGTTTGGCACGGGGGGTCTCCTGTTTGGGCTTACTCGGGGAAGTAGAGCACGGCGTAGATGGCCGCGGGTTCCTCGCTGGCGTTGGACACTTCGTGGGGGACCACGGAGTTGTAGTAGATGCTGTCCCCGGGTTCGAGCACGGTCTTGCTCTGGCCGTAGACCACGCAGACCCGGCCCTTGACGCAGACGATGAACTCCTCGCCCTCGTGGGAGGAGAGCTTGACGTCCTTGGCGCAGCCCGGGGCGATGTCGATGTAGAAGGGCTCCATGTGACGGTCGGACTTGCCGCGGCCCAGGGAGTGGAAGGTCATGGCCGGGTCGGAGCACTCGGTGTGCATGGTGAGCTCTTCCTTGCGCTCGGCCACGCGGACCACCAGCGGGTCATGGCTGACCTGGTCGTCCAGGAAGGTGCCCAGGCGCACGCCCAGGGCGCGGGAGATCTTGAGCAGCGGGCCCAGGGAGGGGTACATGTTCTCCTCCTCCACGGCGCGGAGGAAGTTCAGGTCCAGACCAGTGCGGTCGGCCATCTGCTCCAGGGTGATCTCCTTGTTCTCGCGAAATTTCTTGATGCGCTGGCCGATCTTGTGCTCATCCATGACGCTCGCTCCATGCTCCGGGGGTCCGTTGGGTGTTGTTGGGGAAGGTCCGGGACGGCGCGCCGCGCCCGGGGCCTGGTCCGATCGATACGCAGACGGATGCAGAATGGGCGATCCGTTACCAGAAGACGGGGCCGGTTGTCACATCCGCAGGCAATAAGAGTGAGTACCTACTTCCAGTCCCTTCTCCTGCGACCGCCCGCCGGGGAGGGGGCTCCGTGGGCGGGCGGACAAGGGGGTGTTCCGGCCGGGGCGGGTTTGCGCCGCGCCGACGCGACCGGGCTGCTGGGCCATGATGCCGGATTTTTCCGCGTTGCGCCAGGGGTTCGGGCCGAATTGAGTCCGGGCCCGGGGGCGGCCGGTGGTCCCGGCCCCGCCCCCGCGGGCGAGCGCCCGCCTGCGCCGCCCCTACACGGACGGTATCTCCTCCACGGGCTGGGTGAGCAGGAACCGGCCCGACTCGATCCATTGCTTGAGGGTGTCGGCGATCTCCAGGCTCATGGAGTAGCTGGTCAGGGGCGCGGTGGGCACGGTCTTGCCGTTGATGGTGATCTCTCCGCTCTTGAGCTCGGCCATGGTCACGTGGCCCAGGGTGCGCTGCACGCCGTTGGGGTAGTCGTAGCCGTAGTCCACCACGGGCACCTGGATGTCCGCGTCGCTCACGCCGGTGTACCAGGCCATGTCCTCGTCCAGGATGGGGATGGGGATGCCCACGCCCACGCACAGGGAGCAGCCGTAGCCCAGCACGCTCATGCCGCGCAGGTAGCGGGCGTTCATGCCCTTGAGGTCGCCCTTGAGCATCAGGGTGCCCGAGCCGGACAGGGGGATGCCCCGCTCGTTGCGCTTGGGCTTGGGGTTGTGCTGGGTGCCCGCGCCGATGACGTAGCCCGTGCTCCCGGCCAGGAAGATGCGCGTGCCCAGGCCGATGGTGCGCAGGTACGGGTCGTTCAGCAGGGGCGAGAGCTGCCCGGCCGTGGCGAAGTTGGCGTTGCGGCAGTTGGGCTTGAGCGGGCCCATGTAGGTGTAGATGATGCGGTTGGTCAGGTTCACCGCGCAGTTGTAGTTCTGGTAGCAGTTGCGCGGGTTGAGCAGCCAGGCCCCGGGCAGGTCGGCCAGGGTGACGTCCCGCTCCAGCAGGCGGCGCGGGTAGCAGTCCGTGCCGTAGGCCGTGGCCTTGAGGTGCACCACCTTGCCGCGCACCAGGTCCTCGATGACGTGGCCGCCGCCGTAGACGAAGCGGCCGGGGTGGACCTTGTTGAGCGGGTCGTCCTCGGCGGGCTCGGTGCAGCCCAGGTAGGCGTCCACCGCGGCCAGTCCGGCGTGGGCGGGCACGTTGTTGAGCCAGACCTTGGAGGTCTTCATGGTCGGGGGCTGCTGGCCGGTGTTGAAGAGGATCCCGGACGAGCACATGGTGGAGAAGGTGCCGGTGGTGACCACATCCACTTCGCGGGCGGCCTTGGCCTTGCCCACGCGGGCCACCAGGGCGGTCATCTCCTCGGCGTTGAGGACAACGGCCTTGCCCCGGCGGATCTTATCGTTGATTTCCTGAATGGTTCTTGTGAGTTGTGCGGCGGCCATGTCGTGCTTCGCTCCTTGGCGCTTCCGGCGGTCGCCGGGGCGGGCCCCCGGGCCTGTGGAAGACCGGGCGATAGTGGCGCAATTCGCGGTCAAAGGCAATTTCTTTACGTGTGAAAAACCGCCTCTCGCGCTTGGCTTCGGCGCGGTTTTCCGCTATAGTCCTTCGATGGGAACGAGGGCCGAGGCGAACCTTATATGGTTCCAATATTGTTGACACAAACTGGATCAAACGTGACCCTGGCAACACCCGGTTCCGACATCAAGGCCGCCTTGCGGCAGCACCTGTCGAAATCCTGCCCCGACACGGAACTCGCCAGCTGGTTCGACCCCCTGAAAATCCACCTGGATACGGACGCCCAGCAGGTGCACGTATCCTTTCCGCACGGCTTTTTCGCCCAGTGGTTCGCCGCCACCCAGCAGAACCGCTTCGAGGCCCTGCTGGGGGACTTCCTGGGCAACGGCTTTTCCGTGCGCTACGCCGACAACGGGACCCTGGCCGAGCCGCGGGCCCCGCTCCAGAGCCCGCCCGCCCGGAGCATCGACTTCCCCTTTGACCGCCAGTTCCTGTTCGAGACCTTTCTGATCAACAAGAAGAACTACTTCCCCCTGGCCTCGGCGCGCGAGGTGGCCAAGCAGAGCGGCAGCCTGTTCAACCCCTTCATCGTCTGCGGCCACAACGGTTCGGGCAAGACCCACCTGCTGCGCGCCATCGCCAACGAGATCAGCAAGCGGGTGGAGGCCGGGCGCATCCTCATGACCTCGGTGGACGACCTCAAGACCCTCTACGGGGTGCGCTTCGCCGGGGACATCTACAAGGCCCGCACCCACATCTACGAGTTCGACTACCTCTTCGTGGACGACCTGCACCACCTGCGCAAATATCCGGAACTCCAGTCCGAGCTCATCGTGCTCTTCAACCACTTTTTCGAGCGCAAGAAGCAGATGGCCTTCAGCTGCCTGGACAAGGTCTCGGGCTACGAGTTCCTGGACCCGAACCTGCTCTCCCGGCTGGAATGGGGGCTCATCGTCACCCTCAAGCAGCCGGACCTGGAGGTCCGCGTGGCCTACATCCAGGAGAAGGCCCGGCTGCGCAAGCTGGCCCTGAGCAAGGAGCAGGTCCTCACCCTGGCCCAGCGCTTCAAGGATTTCCGCTATCTTCAGGGGATATTGCTCAAGCTCTTCGCCTTCAAGGAGCTGGTGAAGAAGGACCTGAGCAAGAAGGACTTCGTGCACATCCTCAACAACACCGAGGAGCAGAGCACCGAGAGCCTGACCCCGGACACGGTCATGGGCATGGTGGCCGACTACTACAACCTGAGCGTGCGCGAGCTCAAGGGCAACAAGCGCCACGCCCACATCGCCCAGGCCCGGCAGGTGGCCATGTACCTGTGCCGGTCGCTGCTCTCCGTGTCCTTCCCGGCCCTGGGCCGGGTCTTCGGGGGCAAGGACCACTCCACGGTCCTCTACTCCGTGAAGAAAATCGAACAACTCAAAGAAGATGACGCAGATTTGAAACAGGTGTTGAGAGAATTGAAGAAAAAATGTCTGTTGTACGACAAACACTAGCCCCCGGCGCGGAGACGGTCGCTTCCGTTCCTCGTTGCCGACCGTCCGTGTTCCAAACATCGGTCGTGATCCCAACCTCCTGAGGCCGATAGGAACAAACAAACGAGGCCAAGGTTCTACTACAAGGAGAAGAAAGATGTTTTTGAAGGTCAATCGAGACGAAATCATCGAGGGCCTGCAGAAGTCCGCCAATATCATCCCATCCAAGACGGGGGCGGCGTTCCTGCGGACCATCTGGCTCCGCTGCGCCGACGGGCGGTTGAACATCATGTCCACGGACTCCAACCTGGAGTTCTGCGGCTCCTACCCGGCCCAGATCACCGAGGAGGGGCTGGCGGGCGTGCCCGGCCGGAACCTCTATGACCTGGTGCGCAAACTGCCCTCGGGCGAGCTGGACATCCGCACCGACGAGGGCCGAAAAAAGGTGGTCCTGCGCCAGGGCTCGCGCAAGTACGAGCTGCCGGTCAACGACGAGGAGTGGTTCCAGAAGTTCACGGCCTTCCCCGAGGAGGGCTCGGTGTTCTGGTCCGGGGACTTCCTGCACGAGATCATCGACAAGATCGGCTTCTGCATCAGCGACGAGGACTCCATGGAGGCCATCGCCTGCCTGTACCTCATGCCCGTGCCCTCGGAGACCGGGGAAAAGCGCATCGAGGCCTGCGGGCTCAACGGCCACCAGTTCGCCATGCTCCGCTTCATCAACGACGACGTGTACGACCTGCTGCCCAAGGAAGGGGTGCTCATCCAGAAGAAGTACCTGGCCGAACTCAAGAAATGGCTCACCGCCGACGAGATCGAGCTGAACATCTCGGAAAAGCGCCTCTTTTTCCGCACCGGGGACAAGCAGGAGACCTTCAGCCTGCCGCTCTCCTACTACCAGTACCCCAACTACCGGAACTTCCTGTCCAAGCTCGACGACCCCTCGGCCTCCAAGCTGGGCGTGGCGCGGCAGGAAATGATTGACTCCCTGGAGCGAATCCTTATCTTCAACACCGATTCCAATCGCTGCACCCACTTCCATTTCCAGGCCTCGGAAGTGGTGCTCTACAGCCAAGGTCAGGAGACCGGGACGGCCACGGAGGCCATCACCGCGCAGTTCTCGGGCGAGATCGAACGGATCGCCTTCCCCACCCGGAACCTCATCGACATCCTGAACCACTTCGGCTCCGCCCAGGTGCGCTTCGTGGTCACCGGACCCGAGGCCCCCTGCGGCATCACCGGCCCCGACGACGCCGAATACCAGGTCATCGTCATGCCCATGATGATCCAGGAAGAGACCTACTACACCGAGGAAGACGTGGAATGACCCAAGGCAGCAAAGGTTACAACGCCGAATCCATCACTATTCTCGAAGGCCTGTCCGCGGTGCGCAAGCGCCCGGCCATGTACATCGGCTCCACCGATGCGCGCGGCCTGCATCACCTGGTCTACGAGGTGGTGGACAACTCCATCGACGAGGCCATGGGCGGCTACTGCACCCGCATCAAGGTGGTGCTGCACATGGACAACTCCGTCACCGTGACGGACAACGGCCGCGGCATCCCGGTGGACATGCACCCCAAGGAGCATCGTCCGGCCCTGGAAGTGGTCATGACCGTGCTCCACGCCGGGGGCAAGTTCGACAACGACTCCTACAAGGTCTCCGGCGGCCTGCACGGCGTGGGCGTGTCCGTGGTGAACGCCCTGTCCGAGTTCCTGGAGGCCACGGTCAAGCGCGACGGCAAGGCCTGGCGACAGAAGTTCGTGCGCGGCGTGCCCGACGGCAAGATGGAGTGCATCGGCGACGCCTCGTCCACCGGCACCTCGGTGCGCTTCCGGCCCGACGAAGAGATCTTCGAGACCAACCAGTTCGACTACGACACCCTGAAGAAGCGCTTCCAGGAGCTGGCCTACCTGAACTCCGGCCTGGAGATCGAGTTCCTGGACGAGCGCACCGGCGAGAACAAGCGCTTCAAGTTCGACGGCGGCATCAAGCACTTCGTGGAGGACGTCAACGCCGGACAGGGGCTCATCGGCGAGATCGTGTACGGCAGCGCCGAGCAGGACTCGGTGGTCACCGAGTTCGCCCTGCAATACAACCAGGGCTACAAGGAAAACGTCTACACCTTCGCCAACAACATCCGCACCAAGGAAGGCGGCACCCACCTGGTGGGCTTCAAGATGG
>JBFWIY010000107.1:0-7587 GCA_050255855.1 Desulfovibrionaceae bacterium | reverse complement strand
GTGGGAGAGCACGCCGTCGCCGTCGGCGTCCAGCTGCCCGAAGGTCCCGTCCGCCGCGTCGGGCCAGGCGGCCTGGAACTCGGCGGGCTGGATGTCGCCGTCGTGGTTGGCGTCCATGCGGTCGAACAGGGTCTGGGCCCGGGCGGCCGGGGGCAGGACCAGCAGCGCCGCCAGGACCGCGAGGGTCGCGGCCGACGCCACGGAGCAGGAAAGCAAGCGGATCACGGGACCTCCTCGGGATGCCGACGCCGAAGGCCGACGCCGGATGTCGATACGGATGGCGACGCGGATGCGGGAGAGGGGACGCCGGGTCAGTCTACCCCCGGACGGCGGGCAATGCAAAGCCGGGCTCAGGGCATGGCCCCGGCCAGGGCGTAGCGCAGGCCCGGCCACTGGCGCACCAGGCCGCGCAGCTCCAGGAGCACCAGGGTGCGGCTCACCCGGGCGCTCTCCCAGTCCAGGTCCTGGGCGATCTCGTCCAGGTGGCGGCGCCCCTTGCCGGGCACCCGGGCCAGGACCGCGGCCTCGTCCGGGGTCAGGTCCGGGATGGGGGCGGGGGCGGACGTGGGACGGACGGATTTTTTCGAAGAACGCCGCGCGGGCCGGGGGGCGGGGGCGGCGAGGCCGTCCGGCTCCGCGCCGGAGGCGGGTTCCGGGGCGGGCTCGGACTCCGGGAGGGATGCGGGCGTAGTCTGTCCGGCCGCGGCGGCCGCGGCGGCCCGGCGCAGCTCCGGGCCCAGGGCGGCCAGCACGGCCTCGGCGTCCTCCACCAGGGTGGCCCCGTCCGCCACCAGCCGGCGGCACCCGGCCCAGGCCACGTCGTCCTCGGGCCCGGCCAGGACCAGGGCCTCGCGCCCCTGCTCCCCGGCCAGGCGGGCGGTGATGAGGCTGCCGCTGCGCTCGGCCGCCTCCACCACCAGCACCCCCAGGCAGAGCCCGGCGATGATGCGGTTGCGGAAGGGGAAATGTTCGGACCGCGCCCCCTCGCCCGGGGCGTATTCCGTGAGCACCAGGCCGTGCTCCGCCAGGGCGGCGCGCACGTCCAGGTTGGCCGCGGGGTAGCGGCTGTCCAGCCCGGCCCCGAGCACGGCGATGCTCCGCCCCACCCCGGCCAGGCCGCCCAGGTGGGCCTGGCGGTCCACCCCCATGGCCAGGCCCGAGACCACGGTGACGCCCATGGCCGACAGGGCCTCGCTCACGATGCGGGCGGCCTCGGCCCCGCGCCGGGTGGCCTTGCGCGCGCCCACCACGGCCACGGCCGGACCGGCGAGCAGCCCGAGGTCCCCCTCGGCGTACAGGTAGGGCGGCGGGTCCGGGATGGCGCGCAGCAGGTCGGGATAGATCGGATCGGTGTAGAGCAGCACCGGGGCCCCCAGGGCGCGGGCGGCGCGGTACTCGGCCTCGGCCCCGGGCCGCCAGACCTCGGCCCGGACCTTGGCGGCCAGGGCCGGACCGGCCAGCCTGCGCTCCGGCCATTCGGCCGCGGCGCGCAGGGCGGCGTAGGCCGAGGCATAGGCCGCCAGCAGCCCCCGCCAGGTCCGGGGCCCCAGGCGCGGGGTGTGGCGCAGGGCCAGGGTGGCGAAAAACTCGCGCTCCCGGGCGGCGTCCATGCCCGGGGCGGGGGGCGCGCTCGGAGCGGTCGGCGTCATGGCGAAACCGGCGGGGAAATCGGGCGGCCGGGCCTACCCGGCCAGCTCCTTGAGCAGGACCCGGGCCTGGCGGGCCGGGTCCGAATCCGGATGCTCGTCCACCAGGGTCCGCAGGTAGAAGACCGCGTTGTCCACGTCCTTGAGGTTGCGATAGGACATGCCGATCTTGAGCAGGGCCGCGGCGGCCTTGGAATGCTTGGGAAACTTGGTGGTGACGTCCTTGAAGGTCAAAATGGCCTTGGGATAGTCCTTTTCGGTGTACCAGGTCTCGCCCAGCCAATACATGGCGTTGGGCGCCAGAGAATGGCCCGGGTAGCGGCGCAGGAACTCGTCCAGCAGGGCGCGCGCCTCCCCGGCCTTGCCCGCGCTGAGCATGTCCAGGGCCCGGGCGTACAGGGTGCCCGCGTCGGCCTTGGAGGCGTAGACCTGGGCCGCGTTGGCCGAGGCGGCGGGCTTGGCCGCCGTGGCCACGGGGGCGGGACGGCCCGGGGTCTCGTCCCAGGGCTTGTCCTCGGCGCTCTCGGGCCCGGCCTGCACGGGCGGGACGGCGGCCGCCACCCCGGTCTCGGGCGCGGACGCGGCCGAAGACAAAGCCGAAGCCGAAGCCGCGGCCTCGGGGGCGGGCTTGTCCCCACCCGGGCTCCAGCCGCCCTCGGCGGCCTCCATCTCGGCCAGACGCTGCTCCAGGGCCTGGATGCGCTCGGCCAGGGTCTTGCCCTGGGTCTGCACGTCGTCCTGCAACTGGCGGTGGGACTCCTGGAAGTCCAGGAAGCTCTTCTCCAGGCTCTGCACGCGCCACTCCAGGCTGGCGTCGCGGGTGGCCCGGTCGCCCGTGACGCACCCCGCGGCCGACAACGCCACGGCGAGCAGCAGGCTCGTGGACAGCAGGAAAAGGGGGGTGGGCATCTTCATGGGCGCGCGCTCCGTGGGCCGGTACGGCCGCATGCTGATGAATAGGCCAACCGTCTCGATTTTGCAAGGTTTTGAGGGCGTGGGGGAATCGCCCGCCGCGCCGGGGGCGGGCCGCAGCCGCGTCCGGGCGCGCAGCGCCTTGCCCTTGGCCGAGATTTGGGGCACAAACCGCTGCACGGACCACCCGCAACCGGAGGCTTCGATGGACCACACCTCGGACATGGCGCTCCTGCTCGCCAACATGACCGCCCCGGCCCTGTTCCTGCTCTTCGGCCTGTCCGGGCTGGGGGGGCTGCTCTTCGCCGCCCTCTCCCAGACCGTGGCCGTGACCCAGGGCCGCGCCTTCTGCGAAAAGCTCGCCCGGCAGATGACCGCCATGGGCTTCACCCTCACCGCCCTGTTCCTGGGGGGCGGCGCCGTCATGGTGGCCGTGCTGGCCGCCAAGGTGCCGTGGTTCGCCGAGTGGATCACCCGGCCCGACTGCTGGGTCTTCGCCCTGGCCGCCCTGGCCGCCCTGATCCTGGCGGGCGTGGCCCGGTTCAGCTGGACGGCCCTGCACCAGCGCCGGGGCCTGCGCCTGACCCTGGGGCTGGCGGCCGGGCTGGCCGCCCTGGCCGCCGTGCTGCTGCTGGCCCCCACGGCCCGCAGCTACGCCGCCGCCTACCTCACCAACGGCGCGGCCCGCATCGACCCGGCCACCCTGTTCCGCCCCGGCCCGGCCGCCCTGCTCTGGCCCGTGGCCGCCAGCATCCTGTTCCTGGCCGTGAGCGACGCCGGGGCCGTGGGGCTCCTGTACCTGGTGCAGCGCCGCCTCAAGGACGACTACGGCCGCGACTACTACAACTACGCCCTGCCCCGGGCCGCCTGGTGGGGGCTGGCCGGGGTGGCCCCCCTGCTGGCCTGCCAGGGGATGGTCTGGCTGCGGCTGAGCGAGAACCTCCGGGCCGTGGTCACCCAGACCGTGCTGGGCGTGCAGTGGCTCGCCGCCGGGGTGGCCTGGCTGCTCTGCCTGGGGGCCTGGCTCCTGCTGGCCCGCAGCAAGGCCCCCCTGCGCCTCAAGTGGCTGGCCCTGGCGGGCCTGGTGCTCACCTGGGCCGGGCACGCCCTGCTCATGACCGTGCTGGCCATCCTGACCTCCCTGACCTGACGGCCGCGGATCACCCGCCCCAACGAAAACGGGCCGGGGAGCGACTCCCCGGCCCGTTTTTTTCGCTTCGCGCGCGGTCCGGCGGCTAGCGCACGGCCTCCAGGGCCTTGGCCCCGGACCGGGAGGACAGCTGGGAGCCGCGGTCCAGGCCGCGGTCCAGGCCGCGCCCGCCGGGACGCCCGCCCGCCGTGGCCAGGTTGTAGACCTCGTGCGGGTCCAGGATGAGCACCACCGAGCCGTCGCCCATGATGGTGGCCCCGGACAGGCCCTCCAGCCGGAAGTCCGAGAGGTACTGCCCGAGCGGCTTGATGACGATCTCCTGGCGCTCCAGCAGGCGGTCCACCACCAGGCCCACCCGGCGGTCGTTGTCCTGCACGATGACGATGGGCAGGATCTCGCGCTCCTCGGTGTTGCGGGTCATGTCCAGCAGCTCGGCCAGCTCCACGATGCCCAGCACCTCGCCGCGCAGGGTCACGGCCTTGCGGCCGTTGACGTCGGAGAGCTTGCTGGCCTTGATCTTGGTGGTCTCGCTCACGGCGTCCAGGGGGATGGCGAAGGTGTCGCCGTCCACCTCGATCATCAGGGCGTCGATGATGGCCAGGGTCAGCGGCAGGGTCAGGGTGATCTTGGTGCCCTTGCCCACCTCGGAGGCGGTGTGCACGCTGCCCTTGAGATTCTTAATGTTGGTCTTGACCACGTCCATGCCCACGCCGCGGCCCGAGATGTCGGTGATCTTCTCGGCCGAGGAGAACCCGGGCGCGAAGATGAGCTCGATGGCCTCCTGGTCGTCCAGCTTGGAGGCCTCGTCCTGGCTCATCATGCCCTTTTTCACGGCCACCTGGCGCATCTTCTCGGGGTCGATGCCCCGGCCGTCGTCCTCCACCTCGATGGCCACGGAGTTGCCCTTGTGGTAGGCGCGCAGCCAGACATGGCCCACCGGGCTCTTGCCCTGGGCCACGCGGTCCTCCTCGCCCTCCAGGCCGTGGTCCACGGCGTTCCGCACCAGGTGCACCAGCGGGTCGCCGATCTCCTCCACCACGCTCTTGTCCAGCTCGGTGTCCTCGCCCTCCATGATGAGCTCCATCTGCTTGCCGCTCTTGCGGGAGAGGTCGCGCACCAACCGGGGGAAGCGGGAGAAGACCGTCTGCACCGGGACCATGCGGACGTTCATGATGGTGTCCTGCAGGTCGTCGGAGATGCGGGCCATGGCGTCGGTGGTCTCGGTGAGCTGCTGGGCCAGGACGTGGACCTCCTCCTGCTGCTCCTCCAGGGCCCGGGCGATCATGGCGTAGCGGTTGCGGTTGATGATGAGCTCGCCGATGAGGTTCATGAGGTGGTCGAGCTTCTGGTGGTCCACCCGGATGGTGCCGGAACCCTTTTGTTTGACCGTGGCCGTATCGCCTCCGGAGTTGACCGGATTGGCCGAAGCCGGGGCGGGACGGGCCGCAGGGGCCGGAACGACGGGAGCCGGAGCGGCGGTCGGCATGGGCGCCTCCTTGGGGCTGGGCGTGGGGGCGGGCTTGGCCGGGGCGGGCCGGGCCGCGGCCGGGGCGGCCGGGGCCGGAGCGGCGGCCGGGGCGGGCTGGACCGGGGCGGGCGCGGCGGCCGGAGCGGCCGGGGCCGCGGGGGCGGCCGGAGCGGCGGGCTGGGCCGGGGCGCTCCCCAGCTGCTCCAGGGCTTTCTCCAGCATGGTCTGCACGATGGCGGTCTCCTGGCTCAGGATGTCCACCATGATGGCGAAGCCCACGCCGGATTTGCGGCCCTGGTCCACCAGCCCGGCGGTGCGGGCGGCGTAGTCCCGGATCTCCTCCAGGTTCATGTAGTTGGCGGAGTTCCGGATGGAGTCCAGGGCGCGGTACAGGCCGTCCACGTACTCGGGCTGTTCGGCGTCCTGTTTGAGCAGGCTCATGGCCATGGCCATGTTGTCGATCTGCTGCCGGGCGGTCTGGCTGAAGACCTTGACGTCCTCGGGATCGTAGCCGCCGGCCGGAACAGCGGCGGCCGGAGCGGCCGGGGCGGCCGGAGCCGCGGGGGCGGCCACGGGGGCCGGGGCCTCGGCCTCGCCGTTCAGGCGGACCACCTCGCCCTCCTCGTAGGAGCGGCGCAGCAGCTGGACCAGCACGGAGGTGTCCAGGGGCCGGACCTGGCCGGTGGCGGCGTCCACCCGGTCCACCAGGGCCTCGATCTGGTCCACCACGGCCAGCAGCAGGTCCACCAGGGCCTGGCTGCTGGCGATCTCGCCCTTGCGCACCCGGCCCAGCAGGGTCTCGGCCTCGTGGGTGAGCTGATTGAGCTCCTTGAACCCGATGATGCCGCTGTTGCCCTTGAGATTGTGGAAATAGCGGAACAGGTCGTTGACCAGTTCGTCCGAATCGTCCGGGCCGCCCTCCAGGGCCAGCAGGGAGCGGTTCAGGCTTTGGATGATCTCGTGCGCCTCCTCCAGGAAGTCGGACAGATGCCCCTCGCCCACGGTGGTCAGGGCGTAGGGGGTGTCGTTGAAGGCGGGGGCGGGGTCGGGCCGGGACGGCTTGGGGGCGGTCATTTCGGTCTCCAGGGGCTGGACGGGGGGCGATTGCGGCGGCGGCGCGGCCGCAGGAGGGACGGGCGCCACGTCGATGACCGGCGGGATGTCCGGGACGGGTTCGGGCTGGGGCGCGGCGGCGGGGGCGGGCTCGCCCCCCAGCAGGGCCTCGATGCGGGCGACGATGGGCTCGGTGGCCACCTCGCCCTCCTGGCCGCTGGTCTCCAGGTTGTCCACCATGGTGCGCAGGGCGTCGGTGGCCGCGAGGATGATGTCCATGATGTCCGCGGTGACGCTCATGTCGCCGCGGCGCAGCTCGTCGAGGATGTTCTCGGCCTTGTGGGCCAAGCGGTTGATCTTGTTCAGACCGAGGAATCCGGACGCCCCCTTGAGCGAGTGCATGGGGCGAAAGATTTCGTTCAACAGGCCGAGGTTCTCCGGATTGGCCTCAAGCTCCAACAGGTTGGGCTCGATGGTCTCCAGGTGCTCCCTGGCCTCGTTGAAAAAATCTGATAACAATTCCGGATCGGTATAGTCCTGACTCATGCTCACTCCTGCCCGTCGGCCCCTTCCCGGTGGCCCTGTGCATGAAGCTTACCCATTTTTCCATGGAAAGCGAAGCGCTTCCCACACATTCTCATCCCAGCAGCATCTTCACGTTGCGGACCATCTGGTCCGGCTGCGCCGGCTTGACCATGTAGAGATTGGCGCCGACAGTCAATCCCGTGGCGATGTCCCGGTCCTCGCCCTCGGTGGAGAGCACGATGATGGGCAGGTCGCGGTAGGCGGGCTGTTCGCGCAGGGTCTTGATGAAGGTGAGCCCGTCCATGCGCGGCATGTTGATGTCGGAGATGACGAGGCTCACGTCCCCGGCTCCGTAGAGCTTCTCCAGCCCGTCCAGCCCGTCCTCGGCCACGGTGACCTTGAAGCCTTCCTTCTTCATGATGAAGGCCACCAGGTTCCGGACGGTCTTGGAGTCGTCGACGATCAGGATATGCTTGGCCATGTCACGTCTCCTTGAACTCGATCAGTTGGGTGCGTCACGCTACTCTTCCTTCTGGTAGACGATGGCGCCGGGGTAGTGCACGGGCTTGAAGGCGCGGCTGATGTTGTGCAGCGATTCGGAGTGCCCGATGAACAGATACCCTCCAGGCAGGAGATTGTCGTAGAAGGCGTTGATGACGCGTTTCTTCATGTCGTCGTCAAAGTAGATAATCACGTTGCGGCAGAAGAGCACGTGGGACCGCTCCACCAATTTGAGCTGGGCGCGGTCGTTGAGGTTGATCTGCCCGAAGCTCACCAGCCGCTTGGGCTCGGGCTTGACCCGGAAGAGGTCTCCCTCCCGGTCGAAATACTTG
>JBFWIY010000106.1:0-7659 GCA_050255855.1 Desulfovibrionaceae bacterium | reverse complement strand
GCTCCCGGCCATCGCCCAGGCCTACATCAAGGACAAGTGGGGCAGGGGGGTCTCCGATTCCGTGATGCAGGAGCTGGGCCAGCCCACCTTCCTGCCCACCCAGAGCTACCCGGACCAGGTGCTCACGCAGATGGCCGAGCTGGCCGGGAGCAAAACCGGGGTCAGCGTGCGCGACTTCTTCCTGGGCTTCGGCCGGGCCACGGTGAAGGCCTTCCACAAGAACTACCGGACCTACTTCAAGGACGAGTCGCTCAAGGCCTTCTACCTGCGCATGAACGAACTGCACGCCCAGCTCACCAAGGACCAGCCGGGCATCAAGCCGCCCACGTTCACCTACGAGGACAAGGGCGACGTGCTGTTCATGAACTACCGCTCCAAGCGGGGGCTCTTCGACTACTTCGAGGGCATCCTGAACGGCGCGGCCGAGTTCAAGGGCGAGAAGGTGAAGGTGGCGGTGAAGCCGCTGGACGCGGAGACGGCCCGGGCCGAAATCCGTTTCCTGTGATTCCTGGCCCCGGCGGTGTCCGGGGCCGTGGCGGGCCTGAAGGGCCGGAGGCGACGAGGGGCGCATGAGCGACGATCTCAACCGGCAGATCTTCAAGGAGGAGGCCTACGAGCTCCTGGGCGAGCTCGAAGGCACCCTGCTGGAGCTTGAGCAGAGCCCCGAGGACGCGGACCTCATCAACCAGGCCTTCCGGGCCCTGCACACCATCAAGGGCTCCGGGGCCATGTTCGGGTTCGAGGCCGTGGCCGAGTTCACCCACGAGGTGGAGTCGGTCTTCGACATGGTCCGCAACGGCCGCCTCCCCGTGACCAAGGCCCTGACCGACCTGGTCTTCCAGGCCCGGGACCACATCCAGGTCCTGCTGGGCGAGGACGAGGGCGGGGCCCCGGCCGATCCGGAGGCCGCCGAGGCCATCCTGGAGGGCCTGCGCCGGGTGGCCGAGGGCGGCGGGGAGTCCGAGTCCCCTTCGGAGCCCGAATCCGCGCCCGAATCCGAGCCCGAGCCCGAGATCTTCGTCCCGGCGGAGCCGGAGGAGGCCGCCGAGGTCTGCTGGCGGCTGCTGGTCCGGCCCCTGAGCCCCCAGGTCCCGGAGAATTTCGATCCCCAGTTCCTCTTTTCCGAGCTGGCCAGGCTGGGCCGGTTCACGGTGAACGCCGACGTCTCGGCCCTGCCCGGGCTGGCCGACCTGGACCCGCGCGCCCTGCACCTGGCCTGGGAGGCCTTCCTCATCACCCGGGCGGGCGAGTCGGCCATCCGCGACGTGTTCTTCTTCAGCGACGCCGCCCTGGACGTGGAGATCGCCCCGGCCGATCCCGAGGCCTTCCGCGCCGCGGCCGAGCAGGCCGAGGCGGCGGCCCGGGCCGCGGAGCAGACCCTTCGGGCCGAGGCCGAAGCCGCGCCGGGGCCCGCCCCGGAGACGCCGCCGGACAAGGGCCGGACCGCGGCGGCCGGTCCCGCCGTCGCGCCGGAACGGCCGGAACGGCCCCAGGCGCCCGCGGCGGCGAAAGCGCCCGAGGCGGCCCCGCCGCCTCCGCCGCCCGCCGCGCCGCCTGCCCCGGCCGCCCGGCCTTCCGCCCCGCCGCCCCCGGCCGCGCCGTCCGAGCCCCGCGCCCCGGCCGAACCCCGGCACGACCCGCGCAGCGACGCCGCCTCCAGCCTGCGCGTCTCGGCCGACAAGCTGGACTCCCTGGTGGACCTGGTGGGCGAGCTGGTCATCGTCCAGGCCCAGCTCACCCAGCTGGTGAGCGAGCGCCACGATCCCCAGCTCACCATGCTGGCCGAGGAGCTGGAGCGTCTGTCCGACGAACTGCGCGACTCCACCCTGAGCATCCGCATGCTGCCCATCAGCACCACCTTCAGCAAGTTCCGCCGCCTGGTGCGCGACCTCTCGGCCGAGCTGGGCAAGCAGATCGAGCTCTCCACCCTGGGCGGCGAGACCGAGCTGGACAAGACCGTGCTGGAGCGCCTGGGCGACCCGCTGGTGCACCTGCTGCGCAACAGCATCGACCACGGCATCGAGCCCCCTGCGGACCGCACCGCCGCGGGCAAGCCCGGCACGGGCACCATCCAGCTGGCGGCCGAGCACTCCGGCGGCGAGGTGCTCATCCGCATCACCGACGACGGCAAGGGCATGGACCCGGCGCTGATCCGCGAAAAGGCCGTGGAGCGCGGCCTGCTCGCCCGCGATGCGGAGATCTCGGACAAGGACGTGCTCAAGGTCATCTTCGAGCCCGGCTTCTCCACGGCCAAGAAGGTCACCAACGTCTCGGGCCGCGGCGTGGGCATGGACGTGGTCAAGCGGGCCATCGACGCCTTGCGCGGCAGCATCGACATCGACTCCGCCCCGGGCCGGGGCACGGTCATCACCGTGCGCCTGCCCCTCACCCTGGCCATCATCGACGGCCTTCAGGTGCAGGTGGGGGACGGCTATTTCGTCATCCCCCTCTCCCTGGTGGAGGAGTGCGTGGAGCTGACCATGCAGCACAAGGAGGATCACCGCGGCCAGTCCATCCTCTACCTGCGCGGCGAGATCGTGCCCTACGTGGAGCTGCGCCCCTGGTTCGGCATCGAGGGCGAGCGGCCGGACATCGAGCAGGTGGTGGTCACCGGGGTGGAGGGCAGCCGGGTGGGCATCGTGGTGGACCACGTGGTGGGCGAGCACCAGACGGTCATCAAGAGCCTGGGCAAGGTCTACAAGGACGTGGAGGGCATCTCCGGGGCCACCATCAAGGGCGACGGCAGCATCGCGCTGATCCTGGACGTGCCGCGTCTGGTCCGGCAGGTGGTCCGGGCCCAGGGCTGACGCCCCCGCATCGGAGGCCGACGTGACCCGCAGCGCCTTTTCCGCCCCCCCGCCGGTCCCGTCCCGCCATTCCCTTCGTTCGGCCCAGCGCTGCGCCACGCGCCTCTCCCAGGACGACTTCGAGCGTTGCGCCCGGTTCATCTCCGAGCGCATCGGCATCCGCCTGCCCCCGGCCAAGAAGGTCATGCTGGAGGCCCGCCTGCGCAAGCGCATGGCGGCCCTGGGCCTGGAGAACCACGAGGAGTACTGCCGCTACCTGTTCAGCGACGCGGGCCAGGCCCGCGAGCTGCCGCACCTCTACGATGCGGTCACCACCAACACCACGAATTTCTTCCGCGAGCCGCGCCATTTCGAGATCCTCACCGGGCAGGTGCTCCCGGCCCTGGCCGCCCGCCTCGCCCCCCTGGAGCCGCTCACGGTCTGGAGCGCGGGCTGCTCCACCGGGGAGGAACCCTACACCCTGGCCATGGTGCTGGCGGAATACGCCGCGCGCGTCCCGGCGTTCCGCTACGAGATCCTGGCCACGGACATCTCCAACCGGGTGCTGGCCGAGGCCGCCCGGGGGGTCTACGCCGAGGCGCAGGTGCAGCCCGTGTCCCCGGCCCTGCGCCACAAGTACCTGCGGCGCGGCGGCGGCCCGGAGCGCGGCCAGCTGTGCATGGGCCCGGAGCTGCGCGCCCGGGTGCGTTTCCGGCGGCTGAACTTCATGCAGGACTTCGACCTCGGCCGCCGCTTCCACCTGATCTTCTGCCGCAACGTGGCCATCTATTTCGACCGGCCCACGCAGATGCGGCTCTTCGCCAAGTTCTGCGATCACCTGCTGCCCGGGGGCTGTCTCTTCATCGGGCACTCCGAGAGCCTGGGCGCGACCCACGGCCTGCCCCTGCGGACCCTGGCCCCCACGGTCTACGAACGCCTGGACGATGGAGGGCGGTCATGAGCACGCGCATCAAGGTTCTGGTGGTGGACGATTCCGCCGTGGTCCGGCAGACCCTGTCGGAGATCCTGTCTTCAGACCCGGGCATCGAGGTGGTGGCCACGGCCTCCGACCCCTTGGTGGCGGCGGAGCGCATGCGCCGGGAGGCCCCGGACGTCATCACCCTGGACATCGAGATGCCGCGCATGGACGGGCTGACCTTTCTGGAGAAGCTCATGGCCCAGCATCCCATCCCGGTGGTGGTCTGCTCGTCCCTGGCCGGGGCGGGCAGCGCCGTGGCCCTGCGCGCCCTGGAGCTGGGCGCGGTGGAGGTCATGGCCAAGCCCAGCGTGGTGACGCGCGAGTCCCTGAAGGAGGCGCGCATCGAGCTGTGCGACCGGGTCAAGGCCGCGGCCTGGGTGGGACCGGCCAAGGTCCGGGCCCTGCAACGGCCGTCGCGGCCCATCCAGGCCGCCCTGCAGGGCCGCCCCCTGGGCCAGCCCCGCCTGGACGCCGACGTGGTGGTGCCCGACCCGGTGCGCCGCCCGGCGGGCGTCACCGAGCCGGTGGTGCTCATGGGCGCGTCCACGGGCGGCACCCAGGCCCTGGGCGACATCCTGCCCGAGTTCCCCGAGGACTGCCCCCCGGTGGTCATCGTCCAGCACATGCCCGAGCATTTCACCCGGGCCTTCTCCGACCGGCTGGACGGCCTGTGCCGGGCGCACATCAAGGAGGCGGAGAACGGCGACGTGCTGGAGCGCGGGCTGGTGCTGGTGGCCCCGGGCGGGCGGCACCTGCTGCTCCAGCGCGAGGGGGCCCACTATGCGGTGGAGGTGCGCGGCGGCCCGCTGGTCTCGCGCCACCGTCCCTCGGTGGACGTGCTCTTCCGCTCCGGCGCGCTCTACGCCGGGGCCAACGCCATCGCGGTCATCATGACCGGCATGGGGGACGACGGGGCGCGCGGCATGCGCGAACTCTTCGACGCCGGGGCCCACACCGTCGCCCAGGACGAGGCCAGCTGCGTGGTCTTCGGCATGCCGGACGAGGCCATCAAGCGCGGGGCGGTGCACCGGGTGGCGCCCCTGTCCAACATCGTGCCCGAGGTGCTGCGCGCCGCGCGGGAGCGGCGGCAGAACGGGGCCGTCTAGGACGGGCTGTCTAGGACGGGCTGTCTAGGACCGGCTGTCCGGACCGGCTGTCTGGGACCGGCTGCGGCGTCCTCGCCGTGGCGGTCTAGCGGTGGCGGTAGAAGACCACTTCCACCGGCTCGCGCGTGGCCAGGCCTTCGTCCATGAGTTCGTCCAGACGGGGCAGGAAGGCGTCGATCTTGGCGGGTTCGTCCACGATCTCCACCACCATGGGCAGGTTTTCGCTCAGGCGCAGGATCTTGCTGGTGTGCACCAGGGAGTTGGCCCCGTAGCCCATGAGCCCGCGCAGCACCGTGGCCCCGGCCAGCCCGGCCGCCTTGGCCTCGTAGACCAGGACCTCCACCAGCGGGCGTCCGGCGTGGCGGTCGAGTTCGCCGACGAAGATGCGCAGACGTTCGGCCTGACGGGGCGGGGTCATGGGGGGCCTCCTGACGGGACCGGCCGGGGCGGGGTTGCGCCCTGGGCCGGGTTTGCGTAACGCCTAGATCGTCGCCTAGATCAACCGTCCAAGGGCCATGCCGCCGAGGACCAGGGCGATTCCGGCCAGGCTCTGTCCGGCCACGTTGACCAGCATCAGGAGGACCTGGCCGGTGCGGAGCAGCTCGGCGGACTCGAACATGTAGGTGGAGAAGGTGGTGAAGGCCCCCATGAACCCGGTGAGCAGGAAGAGCCGGGCCCCGGGGGGCACCGCCATGCGGTTCTCGAACACGCCCCACACCAGCCCGAAGCACAGGCAGCCCGTGAGGTTCACCGCGAAGGTGCCCATGGGGAAGGTGGTGGAGAGGCGCTGGGCCAGGCCGGAGAGCCAGTAGCGGCCCAGGGTCCCGGCCGCGCCGCCGAGCATGAGATAGAGAATCTTGGGCATGGCGTGGTTGTCGTTGTCTCGTCGATCCCTATACCAACCCCGGCCCCGCAAGGAAACCCCCCATGTCGGCCCATCCCGCCTCGCCCGCCTCGTTCCCCTCGTCCCCCGCGAACCCCGCGAATCTGGAAGCGGAGCTCAAGTTCTTCGGTCCGGGCCTGCCGGAGTTCGCGGCCCTGCGCGGCCGCCTGCGCGGCCTGGGCGCGGAGCCGCTGGGCCGCGAGCTGGAGCGCAACGAGGTCTTCGACGACGCGGCCGGGCGCCTGCGTGCCGCGGGCCGCCTGCTGCGCCTGCGCCTGGTGGCCGGGTGCGGCGGGGCCCTGTGGACCGTGAAGGTCCCGGCCGGGGGGGACGGGCGGCTCAAGCGCATGCTGGAATACGAGACCGAGGTGGCCGACGCGGACGCGGCCCGGGCCGCCCTGGGCGGGCTCGGGTTCGGCCTGGCCTTTGTCTACGAGAAGCTGCGCGAGACCTGGCGGCTGCCCGGCGGGGCGGCGGGGGAGGGCGGGGTGCACGTCTGCCTGGACCACCTGCCCTTCGGCCCTTGCGTGGAGCTGGAGGGCCGGGGCGAGGAGGTGCACGGGGCGGCCCGGGCCCTGCGCCTGCCCCCGGAGCTGGCCAGCACCGAGAACTACCACGCCCTGCACGCGCGCTGGCGGGCCGGGCAGGGCCTGCCGCCCCAGGCGGGGTTCGCCTTCCCCGAGGCGGAGCGCCGCGCGCTGGAGCGCGAGTTCATTTCGTCCGGGGACGGCCCGGATCCGGCCTAGCCGACCGGGATGCCGGGAAAAGCGCGCCCGGCCGGAGTTTCCGGGCCGAGCGCCCGGCCGGGGCTCGACAAGGGCTGCAAAGGACCTTATTATCCGGGACAGACCAGTTATCAGGAGTCGGACGGGACCAGCGGCATGAGCAGACGATTCACGGATGACGACGTCCGCACGCGCTCTGTGGTGGAGAGCGAGGTGGTGCGGCCCGAGCGCTTCAAGGTGCTGCTCCACAACGACGACTACACCACCATGGAGTTCGTGGTGGACATCCTGATGAAGGTCTTTCGCCGGACCGAGCCCGAGGCCACCACCATCATGCTGGCCGTGCACAACGAGGGGGTGGGGGTCTGCGGCGTGTACACCGTCGAGGTGGCCGAGACCAAGGTGGATACGGTCCACCGCCTGGCCCGGGCCGCAGGGTTCCCCCTGCGGTGCAGCATGGAAGAGGAATAGCCCATATGCTGAGCAAAGGACTGGAGAACGCCCTGGCCACCGCGGTCAACGAGGTGCGCCGCCGACGTCACGAATACCTGACCCTGGAGCACCTGCTCTTCGCCCTGAGCATGGACGACTCCGGCGAGGGGATCCTGGGGGCCTGCGGGGTCAACGTGGCCCAGCTGCGCTCCCAGCTGGAGGGGTTCTTCGCGGAGAACATGGAGCGCCTGCCCGAGGACTCGGACACCGAGGTCATCCAGACCCTGGGGGTGCGCCGGGTGCTCCAGCGCGCCGTGTGGCAGAAACGCGCCGCGGGCAAGGAGATCGTCGAGGTGGGCGATGTGCTGGCCGCCCTGTTCGACGAGGAGGACTCCTACGCCGTCTATTTCCTGCGCACCCACGACGTCTCCCGTCTGGACGTGCTGGAGTACATCTCCCACGCCATGCCCGGGGAGGAGGCCCGGTCCGCGGGCCGCGCCCGGCCCACCCAGGACCCGCGTTTCAAGCCCGGCCCGGCCCCGGCCGCCCCGGGCCAGGAGCCCGAGGAGAAGAAGACCCCCCTGGAGGAGTTCACCGTCAACCTCACGGAGCGCGCCGCCCAGGGCCGCATCGACCCGCTCATCGGCCGCGAGAGCGAGCTGGAGCGCACCGTGGAGGTCCTGGCCCGCCGCCGCAAGAACAACCCCATCTTCGTGGGCGACCCGGGCGTGGGCAAGACGGCCATGGC
>JBFWIY010000105.1:0-7673 GCA_050255855.1 Desulfovibrionaceae bacterium | reverse complement strand
GCCCGGGCCCGGGGCCTGGACGCGGCGGACCTGGGCATCGGGCTGCGCGACCCGGAAGGCGACGGGACGGGCGGCGGGACGGCGGGACGGATCCTGCCCGGGCTGGCCCTGTGGGCCCTGGGGCTCTTCGCCGTGAGCCTGGGCATGAAGTACCTGGACGAGCATTTTCTCCAGGTCTGGTTCACCGCGCCCTTCGCCCCGGACATGGAGGCCGGGCCGGACTGGCTGGGCCCCCTGGACCTGACCTTCGGCCTGGCCCTGGTGGCGGTGTCCGAGGAGGTGCTGTCGCGCGGGGTGTTCTGGGCCTGGCTGCGGTGGCGCGGGCTGGGCGCGGCGGTCTGCATCCCGGTCACGGCCGCGGCCTTCGCCCTGACCCACTGGTCGGACGGACCCGGCAACCTGCTGGCGGCCTTGGGCTTCGGCCTGGTCTACGGCCTGGGCCGCTGGCGCAGCGGCTCGGTCTGGCCCGCCGTGCCGGCCCACTTCGCCATCGACTATCTCTATTTCAGCTAAGGATCGCGCGCAGGCCGAAGGCCGCGCGCCCCGGCGCGGCGGCCCGGGCCAGGCGAGCCGGGATCAGAAGGGCTGCCAGAGGTCGGCGGCGTCGGGGAGTTCGTCCAGGGTGAAGGCCCCGGGGCGGTGGTCGATGGTGAAGCCCGCGCCGTCCGGGCCGGGCGTGGCGGTGACCAGGTCGAAGCGGCAAGGGGTGTCCCAGGCGTCGTGCTCGCTGAGCCAGGCCGCGGCGGCCCGGGCCAGGCGGGCGGCCTGGGCGCGGCCCAGGGCCTCGGCCGGAGCGCCCCGGCTGCCCGGCCCGCGCGTCTTGACCTCCACGAACACCAGCATCCGGCCCCGGCGGCAGACCAGGTCCAGCTCCAGGCGGCCGTGCCGCCAGTTTCGGGCCAGGATCTTCAGTCCGGCGCGGCGCAGGTGTTCGGCCGCGGCGTCCTCGCCCGCGCGGCCCAGGGCGGCCGTGCCCGCCCCGGCCGGGACTACAGGCCGGGCAGGCATCCCTGCCCCCCGCCCGGACGGGGCTTGGCGGGCGCGTCGGCGCGCACCCCGCGGAAGGTGGCGCGGTGCAGGGGCGTAGGCCCGAGCCGGGCCAGGGCGGCCTTGTGCTCGGCCGTGCCGTAGCCCTTGTGCTTGGCCAGGCCGTAGCCCGGATAGCGGGCGTCGAACTTCTCCATGAGCCGGTCGCGCCAGGTCTTGGCCAGCACCGAGGCGGCGGAGATGGCCTGCACCGAGGCGTCGCCGCCCACCACGGCGTGCTGGAGCACGCCCGCGGGCAGCAGCCCGGGAGGGATGGTCTGGTTGCCGTCGATGAGCACCAGGCGCAGGGCCCGATCCTGGGTGAGGCGCGGGCGCAGGTTGCGCACGGCCCGGCTCATGGCCAGCAGGGTGGCCTGAAGGATGTTCACGGCCTCGATCTCGCGCGGCCAGGCCACGCCCAGGCCCCAGGCCACGGCCCGGGCCCGGATCTCCGGGGCCAGGTCGAAGCGCAGTTCGGCGGACAGGGCCTTGGAGTCGTCCAGGTCGGGCATGTCGAAGCGGGCGGGCAGGACCACGGCCCCGGCCACCACGGGCCCGGCCAGGCAGCCGCGCCCGGCCTCGTCCACCCCCACGGTGCATTCCGGGGCCACGCCGTCCAGCAGGGGGAGAAGGGAAGTCAGCCTGTTCATGCCGCCTCGCCGGGTCCGTCGGCCCATGTCCGCCGGGCCCGGGGTTGGATGGTGTCCGCGGCCGGTCCGGCCGCCCGTCCTGGGTATCAGCCGGGGGGCGCGAAGGGAAGGGGCGCGGCCCCGGCCGGACGAAAAAAAGGGACCCCCGGCCGCCGGAGCGGACGGGGATCCCGGAATGGACCGGAGGCCGCAGGGGCCCGGGAGGCTACTCCCAGGTCTGCTTGCTCTTGATGCGGGCCGCCTTGCCGCGCAGGCCGCGCAGGTAGTAGATGCGGCTCTGGTGGACCTTGCCCTCGGAAAGGACCTCCACCCGCTCGATGAAGGGCGAGTGCAGGGGGAAGACGCGCTCCACGCCGACGCCGTCGGAGATCTTGCGCACGGTGAAGGTGCTGTCGGTGGTGCCGCGGCGCATGCGCAGGACCATGCCCTCGAACACCTGGATGCGCTCCTTCTCGCCCTCGATGATGCGCAGGTGGACCCGCACGCTGTCGCCCGCCTTGAACTCGGGCATGTCGATACGCAGGTGCTCCTGCTCGATTTTCTGGATGGCGTTCATGGTTTCTCTCTCCTTCGGTTCGTCCGAAATATGGATGGCCGCAATGGGCGTGATCCGTCGATGACTAGTCCGTGTCCGCCAGCAGGCGGTCCACCAGGATGGCGGCCGCACAGCGCACGGACAGGTGGTTGTACTCGTCCAGGAAGCGGACCGGCCGGAGCGCGCCGGCGGATTCGAGCACCTCCGGGGCCAGCCCGTGCCCGGTGCCCAGGGCCAGCAGCACCGGCCCGCGACGCAGCCATTCGCGGACCTCGCCCGGCCCCACCCCGCCCTCGGGGGAGCGGGACGCGGCCGCGGCGTCCGCCGTGGTCGTCACCAGCCGGGGCTTTTGCCCGGTTCGCCTCTCGATGTCAAGGACCGCCTGGTCCAGCGTGGGCGTCACGTCCACCCCTTCCAGGGCCTCGGCCCGGTCCGGGTTGGCGCGGCGTCCGGGCCCGGCGGTCCAGTGCTCCAGCACCTGCCGGGCCAGCCGCCGCTGGTCCTCCAGCGGCGTGCACACGAACATCCCGCCCAATCCGTAGGAGCGGGAAACGCGGGACATATCGTGAATGTCGAGGTTTGTCAAAGAGACCGTGACGGTCCGGCCCAATTTGTTGCGCGCGGGCCAGTGGACCAGGGCCAGATACAGGTTCCGGCCCAGGCGGCGGCGCGGCCGGGAGCGCAGGAAGGCCACGTCCGCGGCGTCCAGCCGGGCCGAGGCCAGCAGGTCCGGCCGCCGGGCCAGGGTCTGCTCCAGGGCCTGCTCCCGCCGCCAGGCCGCAATGCGGCCGTGGTCCCCGGAGCGCAGGATCTCGGGCGCGGGCAGCCCCTCCCAGACCTCGGGCCGGGTGTAGTGCGGGTATTCCAGCAGGCCCGAGGCGAAACTCTCCTCGTCCAGGCTCTCCCCGGCGTGCATGAACTCCGGGATCAGGCGCGAGACCGCCTCGATGACCGCCAGGGCCCCGGTCTCCCCGCCGTTGAGCACCACGTCGCCCACGCTCACCAGCTCAATGGGAAAACGCTCCAGCACGCGCTCGTCGATGCCCTCGTACCGGCCGCAGATGAGCGTCAGGTCCGGCTCGGCGGCCAGCTCGCGGGCAAAGGCCTGGTCCAGCCGGCGGCCGCGCGGGGAGAGCATGAGCATGCGGCCCGGCCGGTCGATGGATTCCAGCGTCCGGCCGAGCGGCTCGGGGAGCATCACCAGGCCCGGGCCGCCGCCGTAGGGCTTGTCGTCCACGGTCTGGTGGCGGTCGAAGGCCTGGGTGCGCGGGGTGACGCGCTCCACCTGCACCAGGCCGGAGGCCACGGCCTTGCCCAGCAGGCCCACGCCCAGGGGCGAGTCGAAGAACTCCGGAAAGATGGTGACGACGGTGAAGCGCATGGCCAGGCCGGGGTTGGAGATGGGGTCAGGACGCGGATTCGGGCCCGGATTCGGGGTCGGATTCGGGGTCGGAGTCGGGGCCGGGCGCGGGCCGGGGCCGGGACTTGGGACCGGCCTTGGGACGGCGCACGGCCTTGGGCCCGTGGGGCTTTTCCTCGGGCTCGGCCAGGTAGAGGTCCAGCAGCCCGGGGGGCGGGTCGATGACCACCCGTCCGGCCTCCAGGTCGATCTCCGCCACCAGCTCCTCGGCCGCCGGGAACAGGACCTCCCGGCCGCTCGGGTGCTCGATGACCCAGACCTCCTGGCCCGGGACCTCCAGGAAACGCGCCAGGGTCCCCACCGGCTCGCCGCCGGGCAGGACCACGGCCAGGCCCAGCAGGTCGTGGAGATAGACCTCGTCGTCCTCGGGTTCGGGCAGGTCGCGGGCGTGCATGGCCAGCTCGCAGCCGCGCAGCTCCGCGGCGCGGTCGCGGTCGTCCAGCCCCTCCAGACGCAGGAGCACCGCCGCGCCGTGCTCGCGCCAGGCGAGCACGCGCAGGGGGCGGGGGCGGCCACGGCCGCCCGGAGGCAGCAGGAACAGGGCCGGAGTCCGGTCGAAGACCTCGGGCGATTCGGCGAAGCAGGCCACGGCCAGCTCGCCGCGCACTCCATGGGGCCGGAGCACCCGGGCGACGGTCACGAACTCGTCGCGGGGGGCCTGACGGCGGCCCGGCTCCTGGGCCCGGTCCATGGAAGACGCTCCGAACCGGCGGCTATTCCAGGATTTCCAGCACGGCGCGTTTGCGCGCCTTGGTGGAAACGGCCCCGAGCAAGGTGCGCATGGCCCGGGCCGTGCGGCCCTGCTTGCCAATGACCTTGCCCAGGTCCTCCTTGGCCACCTTCAGCTCGATGACGGACGTCTGCTCTCCCTCGATCTCGGTGACTTCCACCGCATCGGGGTTATCCACCAGGGCCCTGGCGATGAATTCGATGAGGTCCTTGAGCATGGCTGCAACCTCCGCTGCTGCGTGTGTCGGTCATCTCGCCTGAGGAACCGCGCCGCGCGCCTCGCCGGGGCCGCGCGGACTTAGAGACCGGCCTGTTTGATGAGCGAACGAACCGTCTCGCTGGGCTGGGCCCCGCTTTTGGTCCATTTTTCGAGCTTTTCCTTGTCGATCAGGATCTCCGGCGGATTGGTCATGGGATTGTAGTGGCCCAGAAACTCCAGCGGACGGCCGTCACGGCGCACCGCGCTGTCCAGGGCCACGATGCGGTAGTAGGGACGCTTCTTGGAGCCCATGCGGGTCAAACGAATCTTCAACGACATGGTTTCTATACCCCCGATTATGGATCTGTAGGTTGTTGACAAAAAAAAAGCAAGGTCCGGGAAAAAAGGAGGATCAGCGCTTCTTGCGCTGCTTCTTCTTCAGCTTCTTCTTCTTGCGTTCGGCCAGGGTCTTCTTGCTCAGGCCGCGCTTGGGCTGGCCCGCGCCGCCCTCGGCCGGGTCCATTCCCGGCATGCCGGGCATGCCGGGCATACCGCCCATGCCGGGCATCCCGGGCATGCCGCCCATGCCCGCGCCCGCGGGCAGCTTGGGCATCTTGCCGCCCTTGCCGCCCATCATCTTCTGCATCATCTTGCTCATCTGCTCGAAATTCTTCAGCAGCTTGTTGACGTCGGCCACCTGCATGCCGCAGCCGCGGGCGATGCGCTCCTTGCGGCTGGCCCCGATGAGCTTGGGCTGGCGCCGCTCCTCCATGGTCATGGAGTTGATGATGGCCTCGGTGCGGGCCAGTTCCTTTTCGTGGCCCTGCATCTCCCCGAGCTGCTTGGTGATGCCGCCCATGCCCGGGATGAGCTTCAGCAGGCCCTCCACGCTGCCCAGCTTCTTGAGCCGGCGCATGTTGGTGCGGAAGTCCTCCAGGTCGAACTGGGCCTTCTGCATCTTCTTGGCCATGCGCCGGGCCTCGTCCTCGTCAAAGGCGGTCTGGGCCTTCTCGATGAGGGTGAGCACGTCGCCCATGCCCAGGATGCGCGAGGCCGCGCGGTCGGGATGGAAGAGCTCCAGGTCCGAGAGCTTCTCGCCCACGCCCACGAACTTCACCGGCTTGCCGATGACGGTCTTGATGGACAGGGCCGCGCCGCCGCGGGCGTCGCCGTCCATCTTGGTGAGCACCACGCCGGAGATGTCCAGGCGCTGGTTGAAGGTCTCGGCCACGTTCACCGCGTCCTGGCCGGTCATGGCGTCGGCCACGAACAGGATCTCGCGCGGCTTGCAGGTCGCCTTGATGCGCTCCAGCTCCTGCATGAGGGGCTCGTCGATGCTCAGGCGGCCCGCGGTGTCGAAGAGGATGGCGTCGCAGCCCGCCTCGGCCGCGGCCTGCATGGCGTTGCGGCAGATGTCCACCGGGTCCATGGCCGTGGTGGAGGGGTAGGCGGGCACGTCGATCTGGCGGGCCAGGGTGTGCAGCTGGTCGATGGCCGCGGGGCGGTACACGTCGGCCGGGACCAGGTAGGGCTTGCGGCCGTGCTTGCGCAGCCAGACCGCCAGCTTGCCCGCCGAGGTGGTCTTGCCCGAACCCTGGAGGCCGACCATCATGAAGGTGTGCGGCCCGGGGCCGGAGAGCTCCACCCCCTGCTGCTCGCCGCCGAGCAGCTCCACCAGCTCGTCGTGGACGATCTTGACCACCTGCTGGCCGGAGTTCAGGCCCTTGAGCACGTCCTCGCCCAGGCAGCGGTCGCGCACCTGGTCCACGAACTGCTTGACGACCTTGAAGTTGACGTCGGCCTCAAGCAGGGCCAGCCGCACCTCGCGCAGGCCGTCCTGGATGTTGGTCTCGTTCAGGCGGGCCTGGCCGCGCAGCGTCTTGAACGCCCCGCTCAGGCGATCCTGCAGGCTCTCGAACACGCGGGTCTTCCTCGGGCCGCGTCGGGGCGGCCGGGTTTGCACATCGTCGACGAATCCGGACAACGGGACCGGGACCGCGCACGGCCCGGCTTCCGACGCCGATAAAGGGACTGTGTGTTAAAGAAGTTCGCCCGGCAAGTCAAGCTCGCGGCGTCCGGACCGGGGCGGGCCGGGTTCAGCACTCGGCCGGGCCCGGGCCGGACCGGGGCAGGCGGACGTCCACCCGGGTCCCCTCGGAATCGGAGGTGCGCATGCGGATCTGCCCGCCGTGCAGCTCCGTGACCAGCCGGGCCGAATAGGTGCCCAGGCCGATGCCGGTGCGCTTGCCGTAGGTGGCGTACTTCTCGAAGAACCGTTCGCGCATGGGCGCGGGGACCGCCCCCTGGTTGCACACGCTCACCAGGTCGGCGTCGCCGTCCCGGCCCAGGCGCACCGTCACCTCCCCCTCCTCGGGCGAGGCCTGGGCCGCGTTGAGCACCAGGTTGGCGAGCAGGGAGTGCAGCAGCCGGGGCTCGCCCCAGACCGCAAAGGACGCGCCGTCGCCGTCCTCCGGCGTCCGGCCCGCGCCGTTGCGCACCAGCCGGTACCCGGCCGGGCCGGGCCGCACCGCGGCCTGCGCCTCGCGGAAGACCCGATGCGCCAGCTCCGTCAGGTCCACGCGCTCGGGGCGGAGGGCATAGGCCCCGGTCTCCATGCGAAAGATGTCCAGGGTCATGTCCAGCAAGTCGAGCATGCGCTCGGCCGACTCCTCCAGCAGCCCCACCAGCTCGTCCTGGTCCTCGTCCAGGCCGTCGTCGCGCAGGGCGCGGCAGGCCCCGATGACCGAGGTGGCCGGGGCGCGCAGGTCGTGGCGGATGACGCGCTCCACGTCCTCGCGCATGGCGTCCAGGCGCTTGCGCTGGGTGGCGTCGCGGTTGCTCACCCGGCGGCCCAGGTGCTCGCCGTCCTGGCCCGAGACGGGCTGGCACTCGTGCTGGAGCCAGCGCTCCTCGCCGCCTTTGGTGAGGATGCGGAACTCCATGCTGCACGGGGCGCCGTTCAGGTGCTCCAGGGCCGCGTGGGCGGCGAAGTGCTCGCGGTCCTTGGGATGGACCACGGCCACGAGCAGCCCGGGGTCGTCCTGGAAGGCCTGGGGCGGATACCCGGTGATGGTCTCGCAGGAGGGCGACATGTAGCGCAGCTCGCCCTCGGGC